>JBAYGQ010000101.1:0-7461 GCA_041666585.1 Bacteroidota bacterium | reverse complement strand
TCTCTCCTTCAAATTCAATTTCAATTGCATCGTGTCCATCACTTCTTTTCATTCCCGTACGGATTGCTTTTATGTTTTGCGATACATCTGCAACTTTAGGCAAAAGTCCATAGCTTATTAACAATGAATCTTTAGTGGGAATAAAATCTGCCATTAAGATTTTTAATAAATCATTTCCAACAACTTCAACATTTTTTATTGAATATTTTGTTTTGGATTTATTATATATATCAAACCCGAAACCTTCATCTTGTTTAGGTAAAAAAAGCGTATCAATTACTAAAGGAGGTTTAGGTACATTAAATCTGACATAAATTGCATTTTCTTTCTTCTCATACCATGCACCTACAGGTTGTAACGGCTGCCATGATTTCTTTTCAACTATGACTTTCCGCATTACTTTTCCGAACTGTTCTCCAAGCCATCTTTCACCATCAGCCGTAAGATGTATTCCATCTCCATGTACGAGCCTGCCTCCAGCATGATAATAACTGTTTGATGCATTTGGGAGCATGTATGTAGGTCCAACCATATACATATCCTTCTCCTGGTCGCAAGATTTTAACTGCGCAATGCCTGCAAGATTTCCTGCTGTTTGATATGTAAAAAACGGAATTACATTTTTTTGTCCCGTAATAGTTTTTATATCCTCCTGATAATCACTCTTTAACTGAATCAGGTCATTTTTATATGTAAGTATTGCGTCCTGAAGTGTATGTACAGAATCCCACCTGTTATACATCCTTGTTCCATTAGCTTCACCTTGCATCCATGTGATTGCAAAAACCGAGTAGTCCATACATAATGAATCAGCCATTTTTTTTGCACGCCGAACATCATCTATTGAAGTTATATAATATCCGCCCTTTGTTCTTCGACTTTCAGCTCTGGGATCTTTAGCTTCATCATGGCGTTTATTCAATTCTCTTATATACTTACCTCCTTGTCCGGCATAACTGAATAAAAAATGATTTTTTTCAGCAAAGTCCTTTTCTAGTGTTTGAGTAAGATGATCGCACATCCCGTTTGCTATTGTTTCACCCAGTCCGTTTCTTTGTACTGCTGTAAGTGGTACAAACAAAAAATTGCCATCAGCTCTTAATTCCGGAGTATCTGGATACATGTTGTATGTCCAGGTATGTGTACCCATCGAGAACCGAAAGTTATTAAACCCAGTATTGTAATCTGTCACCAGCGGTAACGATTGTGCCCCTTCTCCCAGTGATTGCCCCATATGTATAATGTGACGAATTACTTCTTTTTTACTTTTTACAAGGTCTAAGTGCCTATTTGTACTACATGCGGTAAAAAGCAAAAGTAAGAGTATATTAATTATATAGCTGAATTTTTGCATGATTTTGTTAAACATATTATAACAACCTGATTTATTTATTCTTTAATTATTTTCCCCCTGACAATTACACCATTAATACCCTCAACCTCTACCAGGAACAACCCTTCCTTTAAACTACTGACAAATAAGCTACTAACATTATACTCACGCATAACCACTGAACCATCGAGATGATATATGGTTATCGATTTTATCGGTACTTGAGAGTAAATATTCAATACGTTTTTTACATATACAGGGAGATTGATACCAACTTTTTGATTTGTACCAGGCAAACTGTTTGTGAGTTTGCTATACATATCGCCCAGAATACTCCAGTTTTTACCTCCTTCACTAACTGGTTTGATTAGAATTCCACGAGAACTTACAGCTTCATTCGCATAGGTCATACCAGCAGCCCCCAATATTACATTTTTGGCCGTATTAATATTACCAGCCCACTCAATTAATGTTTCTCCATAATTATGAATATCCATTCCTGAATTATTAAACATTTCTGTTAATGACTGATTAGTAAACGTTTCAGTTACAGGGGACACATTTGAAATTACCCAGGATCCCAGACTTTGATTAAATGAACCAGCATTTTTGAACATTTGAGAGAACCTTGTTACTTTAGATACATCCCATCTGTCCAAAGCTTGATTAAATGCTAATGCCCCTGAAAATACTCCAAGCATATCAGTCACATTAGCTGTGTACCAATTATTCAGGGGTTGATTAAAATTCCTGCATTCCCAAAACATCCTTTCAAGGGTGGTGACATTCGTAACATTCCAGTTATTCAAATTTTGATTAAAATTTCCATCAAAGGCAAAAGTTTTATTTAACGATGTGATATTTCTTGTGTCCCATTCTTCAACTCTGTTAATGTGGGAAAGAAGATGGCAACTTTGAAACATACTTTCCATACTTGCCCCGACACTAAAGGTTGGAAGATCAGTTGCTGTAATGCTTATCATATTTTTACACCCATTAAACATATTCCTGGCTGTTGTCCAGTCATAATTACCCCATTTTGCAACATCAATCAGTTTTGTTTGGTCGCCGGTTGGTGTAATTCCATCAGTATCAAAAGACGTCTGAGCAAATCCAAACCCTTTTTCTGGGAATATTTCCAACTGATAGGTTCCAGGAGCACTGAATGTAATTGTATCCTGACCATTAAATGAACCTACCATGTTTTCCCAATAGGCCGTGTAAGTTCCCGTCGCAGGGATTATTATCTGATTCGTATTACTTTGACCCGCATTATCAGTTTTCCAGGTTGTAATATATGGTAGTGGCGTTGAAGCTGGTAAAGCTGTAACAAAATTCAAGCTATATATCTCAGCCTTGTTCATAGATATTTTCAACCTGAAAGGAATATTAGGTATACCGGCAACAGTACCCTTACTCCATTTTATAAGCACATCTGTTCCATTTCCTTTGTAAATCGCTGCATTAGTTCCACAATAGGCATCAATAGGAGCTCCATCAGAATTTAATATTTCAATTTTAATATCCCCATCTTTGCCAGTCAGTGCATTTACCCGGAGGTTGTTATCTTCAGCAGTAAGCACCCGACTCAACATTTCTCCTCTTGCCTCTGCCTTTACAACTATCCAACCATCTTTTCTGAACGTTGCCAACCCTACCGATGCATGATAATTAAGCATATCGTTAGCTAACCCTTCCCATCCGCCAATCTCATTAAAATACGGCCATTGCTCTGTAAGATTACGTTCTCCAAAGAGGCCCTGCAGATAATTCGCAGTTACAAATGATACATCTTCTTTACCCGGGGTAACATAGAAATGTTGATGTTTTTTTACCTGACCAAGAGGCAAATAATACTTCCCGTTCAATTCGAGGGGAGCAGTTTGGGTAAATATGAGCCCAAATGTCCATGAGCCAATACCTCCATTGGAAATAAATGGCATCGAACCAGGAATCCTTTTCCAGTTTAGTCCATCTCTACTGTATATAACCTCAGTATATATTTGCTGATTGACACAATGATATGCATGCAGATACCCCAAATAATAATCTTTGTCGACTCTGAAAATGTGTACTCCATAATGCTGGTAACTCCAATGATCATTCTCATCAGGTAAAACAAGATATTTTGTTTCCCAATTGATGCCATCATGCGTGTAATGTGTACGCATTATACGGTGAGCCTGAGAAATATTATCATATTCTACTGTATAGGGGGAAAAACGACGTAATTTAGCTGCACGTGGATAAAAAAGTGTTTTCCCATCATCACTCAGAAACTGTGTTCCAAAATTGTCATTACTTGATAGTTCGGTCTCCAGTTCTTCAGGTTCGAACATGAATTTATCTACTACCAGAGGTTCTCTGGTGAGCACCAGCCATTCTCCCTGGCGTTTTTCCCATACGGGATAGGTACCCCAACTAACGAGTCCATATTGCGTTGCATCAACAAGTGAAGGAGGAAACCATTGCACTCGAACTTCTTTGAGGGGAGGAATCCCGTCACGAGCTGCATCATAAAAAATAACATTGGCCTCTGTTATTTTTGTTTTCATTCCCCAGGAAGGAACTGCTGAAGATGGAATTGGGGCATAAGGAGTTGTTATAGACTTGTTTGGCTGACCTGTCGGCGATTGATCGGCAATTTGCCAGTTTTTTAAATCTTTGCTGTAGGTAAAATGATATTGTTGATCACCTCCTGTACGATTTGCATCGTAAAAATACATTACAAAATTACCCTGCTCATCGTAATTAAGTGCAGTACTTCCTGATGAAATCTGTACCGGCCTGTCCTGTGCCAGTGGCCTAGATGCCTGAATAACCTGATCAACAGGTTTAACCTGGGTAACAACCCCTTCTCTTTGCACAAAATGGAAATCGTCGACCGGAAACACTTTTTGCCCAGAAACAGTAATGGGTTCAACAGGAAGATTTGTAATGCCAGTCTTATCTACTCTTAATAGACGCTTTATGGTTCCTACGTGAATTCCGGTAGTATCTTCCGGAGCAATTGTTACAATGTATCTTCCATCAACATAAGAGTTCAAGTCAAATGTTATTGTCTGGTTTCCTGACGATAAGACGATTTGCTTTTCTTCAACCGGAGCACCTCCCTTTTCGGGGGTAACTCTTACTTTTGCAGCAAAAGGTGATATTGTACCTGCTCCTGTCAATTCCAGACTGGCATGACTTTGAGAACGATACACTGGTAAACGGAAATCGCCTGTAAATTCTGAATTGAAATAAAGTACATCCCCTTCTGATATCTTTAAACTGTCAAAATAAGTTGAAGAACCTGCCGGACTTACATTTGCTCCGAATATAACACGATCAATTGCAACATCATTTCCGGTTAAATTGATATTACCTATTTTGGTTGTTATTCCATTCAAATCATAATTAAACTCGATCCTCTTGGTAACCCAGTTCAGGGTCATTCTTACTAGCACCCAAACATTAGCAGGCATTGGAACATAAGTACGTAAATTAGTTTCTGTTGCATTACGAATGAAGAACTTTCCGGTTTCAGCTGTACTTAAAACAGCAACATTCGTAGCCTGATATAATGCATTAAGTCCTGAAAAGAAGATTACAAACTCAGATCCGGTGGGGCGATACACCCAAACTTCCAATATGTTGGTGTTTGTTGGAGACAAAGGCTTACTGATGAAACCTATCGCATTCGTTTGAGATGTTGCCATACGAGTCACTTTCAAAGAATAACTACCAGCAACAGCTTTAGTATTACTAATGCTCACGGCCTGATCAGGTCTAAATACACCCCACAGCCCATTCAGAGAATCTTTTGAAGTATAACCGTTTGCAGTTAACGTGCTAAAATACTGTAAATCTTCAAATCCTTGTTCATAAACCACTCTTGAAGCCCCTAGAGAAATTTGAGAAACTAAAAAAAGTAAGATGTAGAGCAACGTTTTCGCGAGTAGATTCATTTGATTAAATTAACTGATTTACAATTAAAGGACAGATATTAAAAAGAGATCAAACAAAAAACGACTTGTAGTTAAATAACTTAATGGCTCTATAGCATTATGTAAATAATATTCTCTGAACAGACTGCATAGCAAGCTTTCTTTTATTTTACATTTTGTTATAGAGCCATTTTTTACATAATATTATTTAACTGTTTTTTGTCTGACTTTTATACCATTCATATTTTCAACTTCTGCAATGAATATACCTTTTGGTAAAGAACTAACATTAATGCTCTCTACATTGTATTCCCGTGTGATTAACGCACCGTTCATATTAAATAAGGATATAGATTTAATTGGAGAAGGAGAAGATACCTTCAGCATATCTTTTATTAAGCTAGGAACCATGATGTTAGACGATTTGTCTGAATACGAAACATCAGTAGTTAAACCATCTTCAGTCATTTTATAATTATCAAAATAAATTGACCAACCAGATGTACCGTTTGCAGCAGCGCCCAACTCAATCCTATCAATAGGTAAGTTCTCACCCGTAAGGTCTAACTCGTAAATTGAAGTTGTAACTCCATCCAGATCGTATTCAAAATTTATTTTCTTTGTAGTCCAGTTTAATCTTATTCTTAATAACACCCAAACATTAGCAGGCATTAATTTAGTGGTGCGCAGGTTTGCTGCAGTGGCATTCTTCACAAAGAATTTTCCGATATTATCGCCTGTGCTTAACTGAGCAACTGTAGTAAGTACATTCGATGAATTGTAACCCCTAACTACAAAAGTAAACTCACTTCCCGTCGGTCGGTACGCCTGAATTTCCACTTTATTCAAACCTGTGGGAGATAAGGCAGTATACACTTTTCCAACAGCATTGGTTTGAGTTGTTGCATGTCGGTTAATTTTTAGCGAATAAGTCCCCTGATAAGCTTTTGTGTCAGTAATAGTAACATTCTGAGTAGCATTAAAAACTCCCCAGTATCCCTCTACCTGATTGTTCTGAGTATACCCTGCGGGTGACAGATTAGTGGTGAAGAACGTATAGTTTTCAAATCCCTGGTCAATGGCTACCCTCTCAGCCCCCTGACTAATTTGAAATACTACAAAAAACATTGATAAAAAGACAACTTTTTTCATAATGATACATTTTAAAATTTAATACTAAAAAATTATTAGTCAATAATACAATTATTTATTCTTAACAAAGTTAAGGCTATAAATCTCAGCCTTTTTCATAGACATACGCAATCTGAAAGGCATATCAGGCAAACTTGAAATTGAACCTTTGCCCCATTTTATCAGCACATCCGTTCCATCACCTTTAAATACTGCAGCATTCTTTCCACAATATGCACCAATAGGGGTTCCGTCAGCGTTGAGCACTTCAATCTTTATCTCTCCACCTTTAGCTGTAATGGCATTCAGTTGCAGATTATTATCTTTTGCTGTAAACACGCGGGTCAACATTTCTCCTGCTGTTTCTGCTTTTACAACCATCCAGGCATCTTTCCTGAATGTTGCCAGTCCTACCGATGCATTATAATTATGCATGTCCTTGGCTAAACCTTCCCATCCGCCGATTTCATTAAAGTAAGGCCATTGCTTGGTAAGATTTCGGCCATCAAAACTCCTTTTCAGATAATCAGCTGTTACGAATGACACATCTTCTTTACCAGGTGTTACATAATAATGATGGTGTTTTGTCACATGACCCAGAGGCAGATAATACTTACCATTCAATTCCAATGGAGCAGATTGAGTAAATATCATTCCAAAAGACCACGATCCAACCCCCCCGTTAGCTATAAATGGTTTAGAATTCGGAACTCTATTCCAGTTTAAGCCGTCACGACTATATATTATTTCCGTGTATATTTGCTGGTTAGCACAATGATATGCGTGCAGATAACCTATATAATAATCTTTATCAACCCTGAAAGTATGTACACCGTAATGCTGGTAGCTCCAGTGGTCTTTTTCTTCAGGTAACACCAGATAACGTACCTGCCAGTTTATACCGTCTTGCGTATAGTGAGTGCGCATTATCCTGTGTGCCTGAGGAATATTATCATATTCAATGGTATAAGGAGCAAATCGTCTCAATTTTGCTGCACGTGGATAATAAAGCGTTTTACCATCATCACTAAGGTATTGTGGACCAAAATTATCGTTACTGGATTGTTC
>JBAYGQ010000100.1:0-7480 GCA_041666585.1 Bacteroidota bacterium | reverse complement strand
CAGAACGTTCCAATATTAGCATTGCTTACGGTATATATTTCAGGATGCCTGAATTCCAGTATATGTATGACAATTTCAATACCTATCTACTTCGCGGTAATCAGATGCTCGGAGACCCGAATATGTATGCACAAAGAGAAAACAGTTACGAAGTTGCTTATAAGAACCAGTTAACCGATTTATTCATGTTTAATATATCGGCATATTATAAGGATATATATAATCAGTTGGGTGCAAAATATGTACCTACGGTTCCGACGCCGTTTTGGCAATATACGGTATCTGAATATGGAAATTCGAAAGGAATCGAGTTCGAGTTTGTAAAAAGAGCCACATCCTCAGACCATTTCGGCTTTACATTAAATTATGTCCTTTCTTCGGCTAACGGAACTTCATCCTCACCTGGTGCAAATTATCAGCTTCCATTGGATACATATACAGGACTTCCGTCTTATGCTCTCAGTGAATTTCCTATGTCATTCGACAGACGCCATAAAGTGAACTTCAATGTATTCTTACTTTGGAGTGATAATCAGGGACCATCTATCGGCGGGATTCAGCCTTTAGAAAATATTACTTTGAATTTTACTACGATTTTCCAGACCGGTTCTCCATATACAGTAGTTGATTTGAAAGGAAGAGCAATCGGCGAACTCAATACAGGACGCGGACCGAATTTCTGGAGAACAGATATGAGATTATCTAAAATGTTCTATCTCAGAGACTGGTTCGGAGAATCAATGGGAACTTCATCAGTCGAGTTTTTCTTTGATGTAAACAACCTGTTTAACCTCAGAGGAGTAACAGGTTTTTATACAACCTCTCGTGACCCGAATGATGACGGTGTTAGTTTCTATTACGGTCCCGGTAGCTTCAGTTCCACACCCTGGTACAAAGAAGCTAACTTTGGAATGCCCGAAACATTTATGCCCGACCAATATGACAACTTCGGTAACAGGTTATATAATTTGAATTCCGATTTTGATAATAACGGAATTGTAACCCAGAATGAAAAATTCCAGGCATTTAAAAAGAATCTTGAAGTTGCCCGTAAATTCCAGGGTAACAATCAGACTCCTATTACAGTATGGTTCGGTTTGATGTTTAAATTCTAAGTTAGAATATTTAAATAATCTGAAATTAATTAACTAATAATGATATAAAGTTGGAACGAGGTTTAAAAATGAAACAAAATAGAAAAATACTATTCATTGTAGTTACGGTTTTGTTCATCTTTGTAGGTATTGCGAATTTATCAGCCCTAACCAAACCCCAAAAAGGTAACAAAGATAATTTACAAAGAGCGGTAACTCAGGTATTTGACCAACAGAAGAACACTGTTAGCAATATACAATTTTTAACAACTAACTTTGGTATTTTCGGTCTGGATATAACTCAGAGTGCAGGCGGAGGTGTTTGGCCCAGAGGCTCGAATAACCAGTATATTTACGGCGGGGGTATTTGGTTTGCCGCTAAAAAGAATATCAGAAAAGGCGACCCGACTTCCGAAAGAAATCTTGTTGAATTAACATACAATCCCAACAGCGGAAATTCATGGATGGTTCCTGGACGTATTGATGAAGGAGATTTATTAGACCAGACAGACATCAAACGACACAGAGTATATATTTCCACTGATTTCCGTGCGGGAGACGGAGCTCCTATTATTGCATCAGACGGTCAGAACTGGCCAATTTGGGATGTAAGTACAGACCCTAAAGATGTACTGAAAGCAAACAGATATTTCGGCGGCTATGTAGCTGATCCTGCACTTAGAACCACTACAAATTATTCCAAAGGTCCTGCATTTATTTCGCAGGAAGATATATTTGCAACTTTTAAAGACACAGACCTTAACTATTTTGAAGGCGGTGTAGGTTTAAGGAGTGCAATAGGTTATCCTATGAAATTGCAGTTTGAACAAATTATTTATTCATGGGGTTTCGGAGATTACAAAGATTTCATATTTCTTAAATATGAAGTTGTGAATAAATCAACCGATACTCTGAAAGACTGTTGGGTCGCTCCCGTTATGGATGTTGACATCGGTCTAAAACCGAGTCCGATTGCAAATAATGACAGAGTAAGATTTTATAGTGAAGAAGATTCCTTGAACCTTTGTGTTCAGTGGACAAATTCCGACGGAACTGACAAAGGTGCAGGTTTTGGTTATGTGGGATTTGATTTTCTTGAGAGTCCTGCAGTTGACTCAAACGGTTTTATACGCAAAGATAAAAAAGTATATGAAGTAGGAGAACAGCTCGGTCTTAAAACTTTTAAAAACTGGTCAATAACCGAAGATATTATTGATGACGAAGCACGTTACAATGCAATGTCTTCAAAGGTTAAAGACGGCGATAACGGACCCGGTGATAAAAGATTTATGATGGCAACAGGTCCTTTTAATTTCCTACCCGGTGACACTTGCCGTGTAGTTGTGGGATTGATTCTGTCTCCGACTTCAGTTTATCCGGATGCGGATGGATCTACGGCTGATGTTGCTGAATTAGTTAGACGCGATAAATTTGCACAGTTGGTTTATGATAATAATTTCCGTGCTCCCTCCCCACCAGATATGGCAGTTATGAAAAGATGGACACCATTAGACTGCGGAGTCATAATTGCATGGGACAGTACTTCTGAACTTAGTGCAGATAATTACGAAAAAGGTTTGGATTTTATGGGCTATAAATTATATCGCGCCCGCAGAACAAACTTAGATACATTTGATGTTAATATTACAGCCCCAAGTAATCAGTATCCTTTGGGAAAAGGTCCTCTCGGCTGGAAACAATTAGCTACATGGGCAATGCCTACACCTTTTATGAAATCGTCAAGAAGAGCAGGCACAGACAGCAAAAATACCTCAATGCCTTTTCTAGATTCAATGGTTGTTGTCGGTCCGGTAGTAAATCCCGACAATTCGATAGACACTTTTTCGATTAAGGTAATGAGAATCGGTCGCGGTATGCTCATGGTGGGTCCTAATGCCTGGGTAAAGCAATTTCTTGCACCGGCTACGAGCAACAATCTTGTACCTTTCTTAATGGGTATTGACACTGCGGTTTTAGCAAGACCATGGGGAACATTCTGGGCTAAGATGAGCAATAAAGATGATTTTCCTATTTATAGCGACCCGTTTAAACCAAATGATAACCGTCATTATTTACTTGACAGCGTAATGTTAGGTATTGTAAAGTTCAATAGAGCATTATTGCCTTATAGTCCTCTGTTCTGGGTAAAGGAAACTTCGTCAATTCTAGCAAGGGATACTGCAACTTTACCGTTAAATGTTCAGGATACTATTTATTTTAAAAGTACAATCAGAAGTATAAATATAAATGGACAATCTTCCTTAGTTGTTGACAGAATGATACCGGGAAATGTTCAGAATCTAATGAAAGACAGCTTGCATTTGAGAGCAGTTCTGGATTCTGTTTATTCATATCTGCAAGAAGGTTTGGCAGTGGCAGAATTTCCGAATTTTGAGCAATCAATCAGAAGCAGATTTGAAGTAATTCTTCCATATATGGACAGTATTACAAATCACAGAAGATTCTATGATATAGGCGATGATAACGGAAATGCTTTTATTACTTACGACCAGGATCCCACAAAGACAGAGAAACTGATTAACAACGTAAACTATTATTATCGTTTGCTCAGCTATGATGAGGGTGATTATACTCAGCCTACACCGGTTAAATTAAATAACGGATATGAAGGTCTTCCTAATGTAGTAAAAACCACTCCGTTAGCTCAAGGTCCGATGAAAAATGTCGATTTTAAGGTTACTTATATAGACCAAGACAAAATCGGAGGTCTTTATAATTTTAGATTCTTCGGAATAAATCCTGATAGAGTAGAACAATTGTTCGGAGGACATGAATTTGAACTTGAATTCCAGCCTTATTGGAATTTAACGCAGATTGTATTCCAGAATCCGACACGTACAAAAGATTTTGGATTGTATCGGAGGCTTTTAAGATTAACGGATTTGACAACCAAGAAAGTCCTTTTCGAAGGTCTTACTTTCCTTGAGGTTACTCCTTGCTCGGTTCCGTACCGCGGAAGCTTTACAGAAGACGCTATGTCTTATGTTTTGTCTGATGTAGAAATTATTGATACAATGGTAGTACCCAATAAGGTAGTCAGTTTCGGACTACCGGATAATAAAGAATCTGCAATTCGTACGGGTTCATTTACAACAGGTGATTTTACAATCGGTGGATACTGCTACAGTTATCCGTTCCTGAATGAGGCTTACGGAAATCTGGGATTCAGTTTTGACTATTCGATAAAGCAGGACGGCGGGAGATTCCGACCGGATACTTGTATGCTTTTGAGCGGAACTTCAACTACTCCGATGTCATTCTTAACTGATGTTCCCGGAGATAGAAACATAGACAAGGTTCTAGCAACACAACAGGTTGATTTCAGTGTTGTACGTCAGGTATTCACCGGAATGCCAAACGGTAGTTATTACTTTGCAGGTTACGGCTCTCCTTTATACGGCAGTTTCAATAACGGTCCCGCAGAATATGAGGTTGAGTTTACTGCAGGAGGAGATGAGCAGTTGACAGTTTCCTGGGAAAACGGAACCAAGACCAAAACTTTCAATGTGCCTTATTTGAATATGAAAGTAAAAAATACAGCTACATTCAACCGCCCGGGTCCGGGTTCGACTGAAGTTGCCGTTACATATCCCGGTGAAGTGCAACACATGTTTATTGATGTTGATACACTTATAGCCGATAAACGTTATTATCCCGACCCGAGAAATTTAAAATCCAAAGGTAATGAATTTATTGATAAATATAATTTATCCGGTTACGGTTTTGTGAATGCAAGGTATGTGAGAAGCTTAGGCATCTCGAGAGCAAGGGCTACACCGTCAAGCGGACCTTTGCAAGGTAACGATAAAACCTGGAACGGAACTCAGGGCAGATATTATCTGACAGGTTACACAGCCGACAAATCAGATACAATTGATTTCTGCAATGTATTCCAGGCATCAGGATTGTATTTTGTTTTCGATTATGCACGTAAAGAAAGACGCTGGGGTTCAGTAGCTCAATGGACTTTAGATCCGGCAGTAAAGACCAATTGGGGTGAAGATTTCAAAGCCGGTGACAAAGCACTATTGAAATCATTCGGTGGAGCATTAGGTTTGCCGCTTCCTGGGGCAAAAGTAAGAGCAAAGATCGAATCTGCAATGCCTACGGAATCAGAGTTAACCAATGAATTGCTTGACCAGATAAAAATTGTACCTAATCCGTATTACATTTCTCATCAGGGGCAACGGTCACCTTATGATGCTAAGATATACTTTACCAAGTTGCCTGAAAAATGTACTATAGATATCTTTACTGTTACAGGAGACCTGATTGTATCGTTGCAACATGACCAAATTAATTCATCTGAACCGGATAAACTCGGAATTCAGATATGGGATTTACTGTCGAAGAACCGCCAGAGAGTCCAGAGTCAGGCATTGGTTGCAATAATAACATCACCTAACGGTGCAAAAACAATTAAGAAGTTTTCTGTAGTAGTCGGCGGTTTCCGTCTGGTACCAGAGTAATATTTAATAATGTATAATTGGAAAAAATGGAGCATAAAATATGAATAAATTAATTAGATTTTTAAGCTTACTGATAATAGCAGGGCTGATTTACATACCGGCGAAAGCCGTTGATACTCAGGGTACCACTGCCGGCCAGTTTTTGAAGGTAGGAGCGGCAGGTGTCCAATTCCTCAAAATCGGCGTCGGTGCGAGAGCTAACGGAATGGCGGGTGCTTACGGTGCCGTAGCTGATGATTTGACTTCGATTTACTGGAATCCGTCCGGCTTGGCAAAGGTTAAGGGAATGGGAGGAGATTTCTCCTATACCTCATGGTTTGCAGGATTTACGCATGCTTTTGCGGCTTTTTCTCTGCCCTTAGGTGAGAATTACATGGCGGCAGTTAGTCTTCAGGCGTTTACCAGCGACCGTATTCCGATAACAACAATGGATAAACCTCAGGGAACCGGTTCAGCTTATACATTGAGTGATATTGCAATAAACGCTACAATAGCCGGCTATCTGACTGAGCAGTTTTCATTCGGCATCACTGCTAAAATGCTCAACAGCTCGATTGCCATGCTTGATGCACCCGGTTTTGCTTTTGATATCGGAACAATGTATGAGACCGGTATTCAGGGAATCCGTCTGGGATTTTCAATCCATAATCTTGGCACGGAAATGAAGTATTCCGGACAGGATTTGCAGACAACAAAGAAATTAGTTGATGCTTTGAGTGCAAGTCCTCTTGACGTTCAGTATCTTGCATCTGGATTCAGTTTACCGTTGACTTTCCGTGCAGGTATTGCTTCGGATATCATAAACGAAGATGAGCATAAACTTACCGCGGCTCTGGATTTTGTTACTTTGTCGGATACACCCGAACAATTTGCAGTGGGTGCCGAGTATGTATGGAATAAAATAGTTGCCGTACGTGCCGGTTATCGTATCGGACAGGATGAATTCGGCTTAGGCGGCGGTTTCGGTGTAAATTATTTAACAGGCGGCTTTAACGGACAAATTGACTATTCAATTAATCCTACAAAAAGCATCGGCTTGGTAAACAGAATAAGTATTCAGGTAAGACTGAAGTAATTCTTTGAAATGATGTTGATTATTAATTGCCGTTGGATTTTGGATTCAGCGGCAATTTGTTTTTCGGTTAATATTACGCTTGTAATTCTGAATGCTGAATTAAGATTTGAAGATGTTCAAAGGGGTGAATCCAATACAAAATTCAATTATTTTTTGGACGTTTCGGAAAAGAAACACGTAAAATTGATATTTACTCCGATTAATAGGGAAAATAATTAGTATTGTTAATCAGTCTATTGTAGCATGAAGAAAAGATTTTTTGAATTCAGAAATTTTTTCTGAATTACTTTTTTAGAAAAATATTATATTTAAAATAGAAAGGTTCTGTTATGAGAACCCATACCATTACAAAACAAGATAAAACCAAATTACAACCCTTTATTAATAACTCCATATAAGATATGCATATTAAATAATATTTTGCTTTATTTTGTAAATAAATTATCTTATTTTGTAAAAAATATTTGGTAACAATAAATTAATTTTGTATATTTGTGTTAACAAAAATCGTCAACTTTGAAATTGTTAGCATGGGTGTTAAAATATCATATTATTTATTGAGACCTACAGCGGTTAAGAGTTCAATTATGATGAACGTTTCTTATCGCGGTAACAATATAAAGGTTGCAACAGGGCAACTTTGCGAACCTCAGAACTGGTTACCCGGAAGAAAGGAAAATCCTGAAGGTGTTCAGGAACCACGCGGCAAAGGCGGTATTTCAGGTAAAAGGTATAAGGGTAAATATGAGGTATCTAAAAAGCAACCGGGATACAAAGAGATTAATCAAAAGTTAGTTGATTTAAAGCAACTGATTGAAAAT
>JBAYGQ010000099.1:0-7500 GCA_041666585.1 Bacteroidota bacterium | reverse complement strand
ATCTTTTTTCTCAGGAATATTAAATAATTATTTCTTTTAAAACGATTTTACACTGCCTCATCTTATGAATATTGAATTTTTTTTAATCATATGGTTGTAGCCTTGTCCACCAGAGCAGATAAATCCCATCTTTTTTTGCAAAAACTAAAGTTGTTCCTGCGTAACTATTTTTATATTGATAAATTATTAAATACATTTGAGCCCCAACAGGAAGGAAATTTAATATATTTGTTTCTTTCCATTGTTGTTCATTTTCTTCTTTGTCAATATAAGGATCAAAAGCATGTATGCCATTTGTATCTACTGTGAATTTTGATATTTTTGAATTAATTATTTGTTTTCTGGTTATTCCTTCAAAAGGTTCATTCTTTTTAAAAGTTCTAATGAAGTCTTCTTTTGTACCACTAAAAGAATCGAAATTGATTAATTCAGAAAGCTTAATTTTATCACCTTCTTTTACAGCTTTTTGAAAAACTTTCCAGTATTGTTCAAATTCTTTTTCAACTTTGCTTTGTTGAGCAATTGTATCTTTAAATGAGAGACCAATTAAAACCGTAATTATTAAAAAAACAAAATTTTTTTTCATTATCAGTTCTCTAATAAATTAAAAAATTACAATTATTTTGCTTTTGCCTTGTCCATTTAGCTTGTTTGGTGGATTTATTCAAGCTCCTAGTCAATTTCAGAAAACATAAAAATATTATTTATACTTTTTGGAAAAATGAAATGATCTTTGTGCAAAACTAATCATAAAAGAAAAGAATTCAAATATTTTATATGGAAAATTTAAGAATAATATTTAACCGTTAAATTCAGAGAGAGAAAAAAACAATCACCACTAAGATTCAAAAAAATGCTTAAAGCAAATTTTGTATACAACCACAACTTGAGGTCTCAGTTTGTGACCTCAAGTTTGCGAAAAAAATAAATCAATTATACCAAATTATCTTTAATATCTCGCACTTTTAATCAACACAGAAGAATAATCGTTCAGGTTTTCGAGTACCTTGCCTGTGCCGCGTACAACTGCCGTAAGAGGGTCTTCGGCAATGTAAACGGGAAGACTTGTTTCGCGTCGCAAACGTTCATCGAGACCTTTCAGCAAGGCTCCGCCGCCGCTTAGCATTATACCGCGGTCATAAATATCAGCGGCAAGTTCGGGAGGGGTTTTTTCCAATAAAATCAAAACAGCATTTACAATTTCGTTTATGTTTTCAGCTAGGGCTTCGCGGATTTCGACAGAACTGATTGTAATCATCTTCGGAATACCGGTTACTAAATAACGTCCCTTTACTTCGACCTCAAGCTCGTCCTCGAGTGCAACGGCAGAGCCGACCTGACATTTTATCATCTCGGCGGTTCTGTCGCCTATTAAAATATTATGAGCTTTACGGAAATACTGAACAATCGAATTAGTCAGTTCGTCGCCTGCAATGCGGATTGATTCAACGCTGACAATACCTGACATCGCAATAACGGCAATTTCTGTTGTACCGCCTCCGATATCAACAATCATATTTCCGATTGGCTCGTGTACGTTCAATCCAATTCCTATGGCTCCCGCCATTGGTTCTGCAATCAGATGGACTTCCTTGGCTCCGGCGTGCTCACAGCTATCTCGTACTGCTCGTTTTTCGACTTCTGTAATTCCCGACGGAATGCAGACAACCACACGTCTTGCGGGTTGCCAGCTTGCGGTTACTTTTCGGATAAATGCACGCAACATACCTTCGGCAATCTCGAAATCGGCAATCACACCGTCCTTCAGAGGTCTGATAATCTGTATTTCTCTGTGCGTTCTGCCAAGCATTGCTTGAGCATCGTGACCGATTGCGATAATATGTTTGCTGGTTCTGTCGAAAGCGACAATAGAAGGTTCGTTCAGAACAATGCCTTTGCCTTTCATCCATATAAGAGTATTGGCAGTGCCAAGGTCAATTGCTACATCATTCGAAAATAATCTGACTGAAGCCATATTCAGAAATATCCTATTATATTCAAAAAATTGCCTTAAAAGCAAACTGCAAAATTAGCTAAATAATTTGAAATATTAATGAAAAATCCACTTTTCATAATCTTTAAGATAAGAGCAATCTTTCCGGGCTTCAACCCTCGACCTGAAGATGTAGATAATTAATCCTGTTTACTAACATACCCTTCCGGCACACTCTTAACCATCCCAATCACAAAAATCAAGGTTCAGAATTTATTTCAAAATAACAAACCCTGCGTCTGCACACTGGCACCGCAACGCACCTTAACAAGATAGTAGCCTGTTGCAAGACGACTACAATCAATTGTTTTCTCATTAGCACCTGCAAGACAAGGCTCAGATAAGGACAAAACTTCGTTGCCAAGACAATCGTAAATGCTGAGCTTTACCTGCGTTTCTACATCGCTTTTAAACTTCAATCTGAATGTGTTATTTGCAGGGTTGTGATAAATATTATATTCGCTATTTTGTTCTTGAACTTTTACAAACGCAAAGAAATTCACATACATGTTCCCGAAGGCGCAATACCCAAGGACGGACCTTCAGCAGGTATGGCGATTGCTTTTGCATTGATTTCAGCCGCCGGAGACAGAGCCATAAGAGGCGACCTTGCTATGACAGGTGAAATCACCTTACGCGGAAACATACTCCCAATAGGCGGACTGAACGAAAAACTGCTTGCCGCAAAGCGTATCGGTATCAAAACAGTAATTGTACCTGCTGACAACGAGCGTGACATTCAGGATATTAATAAAGAAATAAAAAGCGGATTGGAAATCATTCCGGTAAACCACATTAGCCAGGCTATAAGCCACGTCTTCCGTGATGCAGTTGTACCAAAACATAAGGCAAAAAAGAAATAATTCCCAATAAACTCAAATTTTTCCTCTTTTGCAAGAAGTGGTCTTTTCGTGACTTGTTCCAACGCTCCGCGTGGAACATTTACCTCCATCTTTTGAACAGACGAGGGCGTCTATTCTACTTCATCCATTAAATAAAAAAATGCTGTCCCGTCTCCGGAACAGCACTAAATGCTTTTTCATTTACACCTGTTTACTTATTTCGGTGCCAATTTGAATTTAATCGGAATTGTAACCCAAGCTTTAACAGCTTTCCCGTCCTTGTCTAAGGCCGGAGAGAAAGCGGTACTCTTAACAGCCTTCATCGCCGCATTATTAAAAACTTTGTCGTCGCTCTCTGCGATTTCCGTCTTGCTGATTTTCCCGTCCTTGTTTACTAATGCTTTGACTAAAACTTTACCTTCCTTACCGGATTTCTTCGCGGCTTCGGGATACTTAACGCTTTTGGCAAGCAGAGTCAAATCGCATTTCGGCATTTCCTTGATATTTGCATCAGAGACTTCCTTTTTGTCAGCCTTTTTGCTCTTCTTAACCGTTTCCTTTTTCGTTTCAGTTTTTCCCCCGCCCACAGTATAGGTCTTGACATCCGACTGAAGCAAAGCAAGATTCTGAGTAAGGTTATCTTTGGCTAAGCTCACCTGCCTGTTGATGCTAACCGACAACAGCAGAACCAATGCCGCAAGTACAGGCAGTAATACTCCGTATTTCAGTATTGCTGTTGTAGATGAATTAGATTTTCTCATCATTTCAATCCTTCCTTTCAAAATTGATTTAGAAAAATTATTAGTTAATTCAAGTGTACGACTTGGATAAACCTGTTGCAATAAAATTGTCTGATAGTCCGAAACAATAGAACCCAAGCCGAGAACGCATTTGTCGGCAAGGTATTCGTGCATTGATTTCAGTTCCCTTTTGTGCAACCAGGCAAAAGGGTTATACCATAAAAAGATAGTAACAAATTCCGAGAAAATAAGGTCAAGCGTGTGGTACTGCCCTATATGAGCATTCTCGTGAGCAATAATTTTTTCGATTGCCTCATCATTCAGAATTATTTCAGTAATAAAAATCAGACCAAAAAAGGAAAAAGGGGATATATTTTCATTTGTAATAACAAGGCTTCTGCCATTATATTTCAGCAACCGTCCCTGTTTCTTTATCAATAAAATCTGAATCAGCATAAAAATAAAACGGGAAGAAAACAGGATGACACCCGCAAGATAGAGAATTCCTAGAATCTTGAAAGCATCAATACTTTGCGTAACAACCTTTTCTGCATTGTTAGAAACTGTTATCGTATCGTAAACGAAAGAGTATGTGCCGGTATCCTGAAACGGATGCAGTTGAAAATTGAACACAGGTATCATCAGAGAGAGCAAAGCGGTGAACAGAAGATAAAATCTGTTGAGCGAAAAGAAAGTATCTTTGCTCAAAAGAACTTTGAAAATCATATAGAAAACCGTCAGCGAAAAACCCGCTTCTAAACTCCACACTAAAAGATTTCCCATTTCTTCACCTTTTTACTATTTAATTTTTCAAGTACAAATTTTCCTGATTCTTCTTCCTAAATTCACAATTCATATTTATTTTCTTCCTTTATCAATTTCCGTTTCAATCGTTTTTTTCAAATCTTCAAGCTGATTGAGGCTTAAATTATTTTCTTTGGCAAAAAACGAAACCATCTGCTTATAGGAATTGCCGAAATAATTATGGATAAAACCTTTCATAAAGTCCTTTGTGTAATCTTTCTTTGAGACTAACGGAAAATATTCATGAGTTTTACCGTAAGCTTTATGTCCGACAAAACCTTTTTTTTCGAGAATCCTTATAAAAGTCGAAACTGTATTATATGCGGGTTTAGGCTCCGGTAGCAGTGGTACAAGCTCTTTCACAAAACCTTTTTTTAGTTTCCAGAGAACCTGCATTATTTGTTCTTCTGCTTTTGTCAGCTCTTTCATAAAATATCACCTAAAGTTTTAGTTATAAGACGCAAAAAGTATCTAATAAGTTACAAACATATAACATATTTTTTAGTTATACAACTAAATTTTTAGTTATTGATGGAAATATTTATAATAATTGTTACAAATATACACAAATTGAAAAAAGGAAGGAATATTTTGTTATTATGTACAAAATACTTAAATTTATATAATGCATTATTCCGAACTTAATAATTTTATACTCTATTAAATATATTTAATTGAAAATTCTATATTATTATAGATAGCTATTACATTTAATTATCAGGAAAGGATTGCTAAAATGATAAAGCTATTACCCGCTACGGTATTAAGGATACCTAAATGCCTTACATTATTATTAATTGTTTTACTCTTTTCTCCCATACTTCTAATGAGCCAAGGCTCTTGGACTCAGAAAGCAAATTTCGGCGGAGGAGCAAGAGTTTCGGCAACAGCCTTCTCCATAGGAACCAAAGGATACCTTGGCACAGGAGGCAATTTTACAGGCGTACAGAAAGATTTTTGGGAATTTGACCCGAGCACAAATATATGGACTCAAAAAGCTCAATTAGGAGGTGTAACCAGAGCCGCTGCTGTCGGTTTTGCAATCGGAAGCAACGGATACTTAGGATTGGGACAAGATGCGGCAAGCGCTAAATACAGCGACTTTTGGGAATACAATCCAGGTACCAACCAATGGACTCAAAAAGCTGATTTCGGTGGAGGAGAACGAGGTGCTGCTGTTGGCTTTGCTATCGGAAACAAAGGTTACGTTGGTACCGGTCAAAATGCAAATGGATATGCAAATGATTTTTGGGCTTATGATCCCGGTACAAATCAGTGGACTCAAAAGGCAAATTTCGGCGGTTTTGCACGTGCAGGTGCTACCGGATTTGCAATAGGAGCTAACGGCTACATCGGCTTGGGTTTAGACGATGCAAATGTAGGTGCCGATTTCTGGGAGTATAATCCAACTACCAACCAATGGACTCAGAAAGAGGATTTCGGCGGCGGTGAACTCAATACTGCCGTAGGATTTGCTATCGGTTCAAAAGGATACATCGGAACGGGTCTGGATGCAAACAGCGCCAAGCACAATGATTTCTGGGAATTTGACCCGGTTGCTAATCAGTGGACTCAAAAAGCGAATTTTGGCGGTAGTGTCCGCAACGCTGCCGCAGGCTTTGCCATCGGTAATTTCGGTTATTTGGGAACAGGTTATGGAATTTTACCATTTGATGATTTCTGGGAATTCAGTCCGATAGCAATCACAATTACAACAGGCACTGTTTCCGGTTCGCCTTTTTGCGCCGGAAGCCCTGTCAGCGTACCGTTTACTATAACAGGTCAGTACAATCAGGGTAATGTATTTACAGTTCAGCTTTCGAATGCAGACGGAGAATTTACAAATCCGGTAAGCATAGGAACATTAACAGGTACCGCTTCGGGTACTGTAAATGCTGTAATTCCATCTAATACAGTTGCAGGAACAGAATACAGAATTAGAGTTGTAAGCTCCAGTCCTCAGATTACAGGAAGCAACAACGGCACCAATCTGACAGTTAACGCCAAACCTTCACCTGCTATTGTGGGTCCTTCAACTGTTTGTGCCTCGACTACAAATTCTTTTTATATTCAGGATTCAAGTAATTCCTCAAATTCCACACTTCTATGGTCTGTAAGCGGAGGAACTATAATCGGAAGCAATTCAGGAAATTCTGTTGTGATTCACTGGGGCAATGTTACTTCAGGAAATGTTTCTCTAAGACAAACATACAATACGGGTGGTTGCTCGGATTCTACTATCAAAAATATGACAATCTTTAAATTTAATCAGATTAGTATTTCAGGTGTAACCGACGTCTGCGCATATTCACAGGGTATTTACTATGTACCTCAGGAAGCTGGTGTTACTTATCACTGGACAGCTTCAGGCGGTACTATTACCGGAAGTTCTACCACAGACAGTATTAATGTAAATTGGGGTGATGCCGGCTCTGGTAGTTTGTCATTAGTAAGAACTGCCATAAATGCAGGATGTACCGATACTGTTGCCTTAAACATCCAAATCCATGCAATACCTCAACCTGCAATAGACGGTTCTAACTCCGTAGCCAGAAACAGACCGCAGACTTATTCATCGAATACGCCGCCACAGGTTTCTAATCAGTGGTACGCAACAGGGGGTACTATTTCAGGTTCATCTACTGACCCTACGGTAACAGTTATATGGGGAAATCCGGGACAAGGCTCTCTGAAATTAGTGCAAACAAGTGTTTTTGACTGCAAAGATTCAACTACTATGCAGATTACTATTAATAATACAAAATTGAATATTTACGGAAGTACTATTGTCTGCCAGAACTCTGTTAATGCTTATTATACAGACCATTTGCAGGGCAGAAAAAATAATTGGACTGCAACTTTAGGAACTATAGTAGGTTCCGCAACAGGTGATACCGTAAATATCCGCTGGATAACAGGGGGGGTCGGCAGTGTAGAATTAAAGCAGGAAGATGATACAAGCGGAAACCAGACTGATGTTAAAATTGATGTCAATATTAAGACTACTCCTGTTGCAAGCTTCAGCGGACATGCAAGGGTATGTCCACAGACAATCCATTATTATACTACACCGAGAAATACCGAAGCCACAAATCTTTGGACTGTTTCTGGAGGAAGTATT
>JBAYGQ010000098.1:0-7544 GCA_041666585.1 Bacteroidota bacterium | reverse complement strand
TCAATAAAATACTCTTCGCCGTTTGTCTTGACGACTTTGTACATTACGTTCGGAACAGTAGTAACAATATTTTGATTAAATTCTCTTTCTAATCTTTCCTGTACTATTTCCATGTGGAGCAAGCCAAGGAAGCCGCAACGGAAACCGAAGCCGAGGGCGCTTGAAGTTTCAGGTTCAAAAGAAATAGCGGCATCGTTTAGAACTAATTTTGAAAGTGCTTCCCTCAATGACTCGAAATCGTCAGCATCTGCCGGGTAAATTCCGCTGAAAACCATCGGCTTAACAATACGGAATCCCTTTATCATATCGGTGCATGGCTTATGTGTATGAGTAACTGTATCGCCGACTTTTGTTTCCTGCAGATTGCGGATACTACCGGTAAAATAACCTACGTTTCCTGCAATTAATTCCTTTGTACGGGTACGTTTCATAAGCATAATCCCTACTTCTTCCACTTCGCAGGTCTGACCTGTCGCCATAAATAAGACTTTGTCTTTCTCTGTGATTTTGCCGTCGAAGACGCGTATATTAACTACGACTCCGCGATAGGGGTCGAATATTGAATCATAGATCAATGCTCTTAAAGGTGCTTCGGGATTGCCTACGGGATGAGGTATTTTGTTGACAATTGCTTCAAGAATTTCATCAATTCCTATACCTTCTTTTGCGGAAGTCAGCAGGATTTCTTCTTCTTTGCATCCGATTAAATCCATTATTTGTTTTTTTACATCTTCAAGAGTCGTCTGGGCGCTGGGTAAATCAATTTTATTTATAACAGGAATGATTTCAATATTAGCTTCAATTCCAAGATACAGATTACTTATTGTCTGAGCCTCTATTCCCTGAGTTGCATCCACTATCAGCAAGGCACCTTCGCATGCGGCAAGTGAGCGGGAAACCTCATAGGTAAAGTCAACATGACCCGGAGTATCAATTAAATTTAAAACATACTGCTCACCGTTTTTTGAGGTGTAGTCCATCTGTATAGCGTGAAGTTTAATTGTAATACCGCGTTCCTGTTCGAGCGGGTTATCGTCAAGGATTTGGTTCATAGTCATTTCACGCTGGGTAACTCGCCCTGTGCGTTCGAGCAATCTATCGGCAAGAGTAGATTTACCGTGGTCTATATGAGCAATTATGCAGAAATTACGAATGTTTTTCATTGTACCAGAAAATATAATAACATATTGACAAACTACAAATTTACGAAAGGTTTGGCAGGTATGCAATTTTTGTAGAAATTACGTATTTTCAAAGGTATAGTTGAAAAGCAATAAGTCAGTTATCCTAATTCTGTATATCGTATTGGAAGAAAATGATTATTCTATTCTTCTGCAAGCACAATTATCTTGTCTTCTACACTGAAAATAATTGTATCAGATTTGTCGGGATTGACAACAATTCCGTAAAAATCATTTGCATTGTAGGCTTTGCTGTGGATGCGGTATCCGAAGGCGACTTCGCTGAATTGGGATGCGGATTCAACTACGGTATAAAAATTGACGGGTACTCCTGTCTGCACATAATCCGAAACCGGTTTAAGGTAAATTTCCGAACCTTCGGCATCGAAGAAATCATCGAATACTTCTTTAAGATATTTATTCTCGGAAAGCTGTGAAAACATCAGGCTTATTAATTTATCGCTTATTATAAAGTCATCAGCTTTGGCTACTTCGGCAAGTGACTGGTTTCGGACATCAAGCATTTCACTTACAATATTGAAATGCTTTCCTGATTTTTCCGAGATTTTTCTTAAGTGCAACAAGCAGATTAACGTTTGTGCATCCGCTTCCTGCATTTCCATTCCGTTCATGTAGCTTAGAATTATAATATGGTCGTAAGAAGGTATATTAAGTGATTCGAGCACAGAACGAAATGTAATATTTGCGAAACGAAATTCTACTGTTTGATTTTTTAGCTGTTGGTTTAGTTCTACAAGTACGTCGTGCATATTGTCAACTTCTGCAACAATCATTACTTTTGAACCCGGTGCTGCATAATTATCAAGTTCACGGATTACACGTTTTCCTTTCTCGTTCCAACCGAGAAAAAGTGTCTTTTCCGTAAGCGGTTCTCTCGTTTTATCATGTTTAATATATTCAGATGAAATGTTGTATTCTGTCATTCCGGAAAGTTTTACTGTGTCGTCGTCTTCCGAAATTGCAATAATTTTATCTCCGGACTGAATTACGGTATCCATAGGTGGATTTACCTGTACCTTACCGTTGCTGAATTGAACACCAATTACAGCCGAATCCTCGTAAGCAAAAAGGGAGCCTTTAAATGTTTTTCCTGTTAATGCAGGTTCTTCCTGAAAATATATTTCATCTCCTGCGTAATCGAGGAGTTCAGTATAAACAACACTTAAACCCGATTGACGTGAGGTTTGGGCTGTTACTTTTGCTACAACATCGGATGAAAGCACATAAGTTACTTCGTCTCCGCCGACTACTTTTGCGGCTTCAAGATTAGCTTCGTCCTTTATTTCCGCAACAATATGATATTTTTCTTTTTTACGATGCGGATTATTTGTTAAAGCAAGAACAGATTTAATAACATGAGTATCAGGATTAGGTACATCGGGAGATATAATTATAATCGAGCGTGCTTCGTCCGGATTTACCATTTGTAAATCAGTCAATTCAAGCGGTTTTCCTGAACGGCAGATGATAGTTGTAGTACGTGTGCTTGGAATTTTAGCTTTTATTTCCTCTTCCATCTCTACTTTATCTTTTTCGCCGAGAATTACAATGCTTAAATCTTTTTTATTCTCATTTGCAATAATCAATTCACTTATTATAGTAAATATTTTCGGTGACCATCTGATAATTAAAGTGTGATTTTTTTCAAGAACACGTGAGCGGCCTCGTCGAAGATAATTAATTTTATTACTAAAAGAATTTGTGATAACACCGATAAGAATACTTATCAGAAAAACTCCGCCGATAGTTGCACCGAGCATAACCATTCTAAATCCCCAGCCCGTATCGTTACCGATATTTCCTGCATCGAGGATACGAACTAAACTCTCCCATGAGCTTTCAACAAAATCGAGGGGTTGTTTTCCCGGTTGTGCAAACCGTGATAATGTTAAAAATAATCCGAAGAAAGAAACCAATATGAATGTAAAAATGCCAACCCAACCCAAAAGTGCAACTGTCCCTTTTGAAAGTGTGTTTTCGAATTTATATCGAATTTTTTCAATTAAAGTCGGTTTTTTTTCCTGCATTTCTTCTTTGTTACCGAATTACTTTCTTGTTTATTAAGTTAATTAAAGACGAATAGTTTTTGCAATTAATCTATTATTTTATAAGCAAAATAAATAATTTTCCGACGGATGCAATATTTTCTTTTAATATTTGTTATTTACATATATTAATTTTGAAATTAATTTTTATCTCCGAAAGTGAGTTTTAGCTTCAGGTATTACTTTATACATTTGTTAAATATATTATAAGTGTAACAATGCAATTTAAAAGATTTTTGACTGCAATTTTATTTTTTGTTTTAGCCGGTCTAATAATTACTAATAATGAAGCTAAGGCACAGAAAGTTGCTTTTATTGCTTCTGACATTATCCGCCAATATCTTCCTGAAGCCAAGCAGGGAGACCAAAGGCTCAATTCAATTGTTGATGAGTGGAAACGCGAACTCGATGTGATGGACCAAAATATCAGTATCTTAGAAAATGATATTAAGAAAAATCGTCTTGTCTGGACTGATGAAGAGAAACAGGATAAAGAAAAAGAACTCGAGGCAATTAGACGGGATAGGCTCGTTTTCGCAAAAAATAAATTTGAATCAAACGGCGAATATGATAAAACCGTTACCGAAATAATGAAACCCATAGAAGAAAAAATTTATGCCGCTGTTCAGGAAGTAGCTGTTGAAGAAGGATTCGATATAGTTTTCGATAAAAGTGTGCAACCCCTTCCTTATTGCAATTTTAAATACGATTTAACCGTTAAAGTTCTGCGTAAACTTGGTGTTGACGTAGCAAGCCTCGAAAAAGAACAGCAGGAAAAAATAAATAAAGACCCGAGGAATGCAAAAAAAGAATCCAAGGAAGCACCCGGCAAGAGAACGAAAGCCAGAGACGGTGCTCCCGAAAAAACAAAAGAGGACCAAATGATAGAGCGGGAACCTACAATTGTTATTCCGCCATTAAAACCTTTGGTTGATCCTAATAATCCTCCGAAATAAGATAAGGAGGAAACTTTTTTACATTTTTAGCATGGAATTAAATATTTTTTTTTAATTTAAAGCACATATTTTTGTGCTTTTTTTATTTAGACGGGAAAACTAACTATGAAAGCAATTGCGAATTTTACTTGTAATGAAATTGCGACCTTTATCGGAGGCGAGATAGTCGGTAATCCCGACTTCCATCTTCACAGTTTGAACAGAATTGAGTATGCAGTCGAAGGTGAATTGACTTTTCTTGCAAATCCAAAATATGAGAAGTTTCTCAAAACTACAAAAGCAAGTTGCATTATCATTCCCGAATCATTAAAAGTACAAACTAATGAAAAAGTGTGCTTTATAAAATCCGTCAATCCCTATTTATCTTTTGTGAAAATTCTCCAGCTACTCGAATCACAAAAGCCTAAAAAACACAGTATAATTCATCCGACTGCAATTATTGCCGAGTCGTCAAAAGTGGCAGATAATGCCTATATCGGACCTTATTGTGTTATCGGTGAAAACTGTGTTATCGGTGAAAACTCCTGCCTGGACTCGCACGTTATTTTATATGATAACGTTTCCATTGCAAATAATACTGTTATCAAAGCAAGAGTTGTATGTTTTGAAGATACGGTTATAGGGAGCAATTGCATAATTCACTCTGGAGCTATAATCGGAGATGACGGTTTTGGGTATGTGGAGAACAACGACGGTTCTTATGAAAAAATTCCTCAGCTCGGCAACGTTATAATTAAAGATAATGTGGAAATCGGCTCGAATACTACGATTGACAGGGCTATGTCGGGTAGTACTATTGTAGAAAAAGGTGTAATTATTGATAACTTAGTGCAGATTGGTCACAATGTCCATATTGGCGAACATACTGCTATGGCGGCTCAGGTTGGTATTGCGGGCAGTTGCAAAATCGGCAAAAGGAACCGCTTCGGAGGACAGGTGGGCTTAGGCGGACATCTCGATACAGTTGACGATGTAATCTTGGTTGCTCAGTCGGGGGTTGCTAAATCTGTTCAGGAGAAAGGAATTTATTTCGGAACACCGATTAAAGATAAAATAAAAGCTTTTAAAATCGAAACCGCATTACTTGATTTACCTGATTCAATAAAGGATTTCCACCGCTTAAAAAAAATTATAATGGATAAATTCAATCTGCATGATTTGAAAGATTAAATAATTCTGAATTGTGCTACCATTCCCGCATTCGGGTGAATAACAGCGATTCTTCATACAAAAAAAATGTTCCCAAGCAGGAGCTTGGGAACAAGAGTGAAGGCTGGTATTATCAAAATATTTTATACTTATCACCTTTTTTTTGGTAATTTCATTTACCTTGAGTATATTTTATTTTTTCTAAGAGTACATAAATAGATTAATTGAATTTTAAAATAATTTTATTCTAATGCATGAAAAAAATATTTTTTATTCTTGTATTGCCAACCTTTTTTTTGTTCCAACATAATGTTTTGTCTCAGACAAAACACAGAACTTTTGCAATAGTTGTAGGGATCTCAAAATATCAAAATGTTCCTTCTTTATTACATGCAGATAAGGATGCAATTTCATTTTATAATTATTTATTATCTCCGGCTGGACCAATCAGGGATTCAAATGATATAAAATTATTTATAAATGAAAATGCTACATCATATAATATCATCTCTGCAATGGAATATCTTATGATGAATTCCAGAGAGAGCGATAGAATTTTCTTTTATTTTGCCGGTCATGGAGATGTTGAAAACAAAACTGCTATGAAAATGGGTTACCTAATTTGTTATTCATCACCCAAAACTTGTTATCCTGCCGGTGGATGCATAGACATGAATTATATTCAAAATTTTGCAAGAACATTAAATGATAAAAAAGATACTGTTGTAATTATATTGGATGCTTGCAGGGCAGGGAAATTATTGTCAGGTGGAGAAGAAGGAAAAACCGCATTCTCAATAGCAGTTAACGAATGGAAAGGAATTACAAAAATTCTTTCCAGTCAGCCCGGAGAATCATCGTACGAAAAAGAAGAGCTAGGCGATGGAGGTGCCGGTGTTTTTACCCATTACCTTGTGCGTGGATTAAAAGGTTTAGCAGATTACAATCATGATAATGTAATCACATTAAAAGAGATTCGCAGATTTCTTGAAGATTCCATTGAAAATGAAACTAAAAATGAAATTAAATCACAAAATCCACTGGTATGTTGCGATTTGAATAATATAATAGCTAATGTGGATACCTTAGTTTTAGAAGATTTAAAAATTGGAAAACATGAAAAAATATCGTATTCATCTCTAACCAATAAAGGTTTTGAGCCTGTACCCGAAGATATTGGAGCTGAAGAAGTATTGATTGATTATGATAAATTTAATACATTCATTCAGCAAAAAAAATTGATTAACTACGACAGTTCATCATTCAGTGATAGCAATGCACTATTTATTTACAACCAACTTAAAAAAACAAAACAAGCCAATTTAATTATTAATTCGATGAGGAATAATTTTATTTCTGCGTTAATGTTTAATGCACAAAAATCAATGAATAATTGGTTAAACAATGCTAATATCTCAGACGACAGCCTTCAAACAATCAAAATCCTTAAGGAATTATCAACTGCAATGAATATTATTGATTCTACTTATTATGCTTATCATCATATAAAAGCTACTTATTTGATGTGGACTTATGACCTTCCGAATTTTCCTGAAGATAAAAAAGAAAAAAAGATTAGAGAGTGCATTGAACTGGAGCCAAATAACCCAATTTTTTATTTTGACTTGGCACTTTATTATGACAAAAAGAATCTGGATTCAACTCTAAAATTTTACAATATCGCTTTAAATTTCTCACCTAAATGGTTAGGTGCAATTTTTAATAAAGCAATAGTACTTAGAAAGCTAAAATTTTGGGATCAATCAAATACTATGTTTAAAAGATGGCTGGAAATAAAGCCAAACGACCCTTACTTATTTTATCAAATTGGGTACAATTTCCTTATGGCAGATAGTTGCGAGAAGGCTATTGAATATTTGGATAAAGGTTTAGACTTCAAGCCATATTATTTATTGAGCTTGAATTACAAAGGATTAGCTTTTTTAAAATGCAACAAAAATGTAGAAGCTCTTGATTGTTTTGACAAAGTGCTTGAGATAGAACCCAAAAATGTTAATGCACATTATAATAAAGCTTGTACTTTTTCCAAAATGAGAGAAAAGGGTAAAATGATAGAGGCACTTCATCAGGCTTTTAATCTTAACATTAAATTCAAAGAGTTGGCAAGGAAAGACGAAGATTTTAAATTTTATTGGGAAGATTCAGACTTCAAAACCTTGATTAAGTAAATT
>JBAYGQ010000097.1:0-7580 GCA_041666585.1 Bacteroidota bacterium | reverse complement strand
AGTAAATTTCTGCTATATATTATTAGTTAGCACAATAACTCAGATTATTGGAATATTACCAATATCTCTAAATTCAATTGGTGTCACTGAGGGCTTAAATGTGTTTTTGTTTGCTCTAGTTGGTGTTCCACTTGAAATATCTTTTGCTATTGCTTTAATTGGAAGAATGTCACTGATATGTACAAGTTCAGTAGGTGGTATATTTTATTTCTTCGATAAAAAAATACCCGAGTAGACTAATACATCTCAGGTAGTCAAGTTGTTAACTATCTTATGCTGTCTATTTATCATAGATGCTTATTCTAATATTAAGAGGTTTAATGAATTCATTGGTTCATGTTCTCTATTATCAAACGGATTTTTCTGTAGATCTAGTGTTCTCAATATCTTACCATTCGAAATTATAGTATACATCTCAAGATAAAGCTCTCTATTTTTATAAATTTCATATGTAAATAACGCATAAATATTTTTATTACTGCTTAAGATTTTCTGGAGATGGTCAACATTCATGATTTTTGGACTGCCAGTATATATATCGTAGTCTTGATCAATTACTGTAACAGTGTTTAAGGTTTTATTTTTTTGGTCTATGAAGTCAAAAAATCTTTTAATTTCTTTTTCTGTAAACTTTTGTTTTGTATAGGGGACGACCAGCTTTTTATTTAGAACTTCATTTTCTGCTGGATGATAACTAAATTTGTAAAGAATAAGATCCGGCCTGATTGCATTCAGTATTATTGGAAAATCAGTTATTACTACGCTGCCATAGGGAATCTGTTCTGAGAAAGTCTCCCATGGTTGGGGTCTCTGTATTATCCAATCGATTTTACTATTATTTATGTTGGATACATTTATGAGAGATGTTGATATCGTAATAATTAGCATTATTATCCCTATTTTTCTTATTCTAGTATTTAAGATAGCGCTATATGTATAATATGTATAAAGAAAAATGATTGGGATCATTATAGTAAAGAAATACCTAAAATCAAAAGTCTTTGTACCATAAATATATCCCTGAAAAAAAATTACTATTAAAATCCATATTGATAATATGAAAATATATTTTTCAGTCTTTAGTTTAAAAAAACTTAAAATGAGTACCAATATTGTTAGAATTAATCCAATTACATTTATGTATGAAAATAGTGAGAAAAGTGATTTAATATAATCGATCTGCAGTTTTGGACTAATATAATTAATGATCGTTTTAATAATTGTAGGGTCTACGCAAGTAATATAATAGGCAAAGATAAGCATAAATAACACGAAAGATATAATTGAAAAATACCTTAGCTTTTGATTTACCTTTGCTAAATAAAAGATAAAGGAGATTCCGATTAATGGTATCAGATGGAAAATACCTAACACGGATATATCAATAAAGCTAAAAAAAGAAATCAAGCTAAGGAGAACAAAATATAATACATTCTTCCAAAAGATATCGGATTTGGAAATTTTTAATAATAAATGAAAAGTTATAATACTCGAGATGATTGCAAGTGTGTAGCTTCTTGCAATCATTGTAATAATGATGATATACCAGTTGTTAACTATTAGAAATGTTGAGAATAATGAAAATAATTTATCTTTTGTAAAATCCTTTATTATTTTATACAAATAAGGTATGAAAAGAGAAAATAATAATATATTTATAAATCGTACTTTCAAATAAAGATTATCAAATAAAAAATATCCAAACGAATTGATTAGGTTGTAGAGTATACTTCTACTGTACATAATACCTGATTCTGTAATACCGATCTCGCCGTATTTAAATAGTCCTCTCGTTACGAGGTCAGTATATCCCTCATCGACATGAAAATTCATTTTTGTGGCCAATAAAAGTTTTAAAATAAAATTAAATATAGCTACCAATATAATAAGTAGCCAAAAAAAGTTATTAACTCCAATCACCTTATTAATGTACGCTTTAATTTTTAGGTAGATTCTGTTATTTTTCTGTGCTTTGATAATTACAAGGTCGTAATAAACTAAAGTTATAAGTCCACTAAATATGCATGTGAATATTAATACTGCATTGAGATCTTTGGATATTCTAAAATAAGTGAGAAGATTGAGATTGGAAATAGCAATCAATGTAAGACTCATGATGAACAGAGGCGAGCAGAATTCAAAAATAGCAGTCTTTATTTTGTTTACTTCATTTAGCCTTTTAAACCACAAGAAAAAAGCTAAAAAGCCAAAGACTAATCCGGTATATAGGGTAATAGAATTACTTAAAAGGTAAACTTTCAATCCAAAAACTGATAGCGTAATAAATATGATAGACACTGATAAACAAAAAGGCATTAAAAAATGCTTTTCTATAAAAACCCAAATATCCCTAATTTTATCTTTGGACGGCATTTAAGTTGATTTGCCTAATAGTCGACGTAGCAGTTGAGGTTGAGATGGCAGATGTGGAAATAATAGAGATATAGATAGGATCATTATTCGTTGCTGTAAGAGTTATTTCTGATTGAGGTTGTAAGATATTTCTAGAGATAGTATTTACTCTATAAATAGATCCCGTGAAGTGAGGACTTTTTTGATAGTCGTGCGGTGTCCATCCAATGCTTAGGTCCTGAGTTCCATTATAGTCTTTCCAAATAGTATCTATTCCAAAATATGTTCTTCCGGCAAAATTGCCGTCGATGAATAGTTCAATGTAACCATTCTGGGGATTCTGGAGAGAGATAGGGTTATAAATAGCCAGCGCGGTATGTTTCTTGTTGAAGAAATCGACAGGGGCGGTGACGGGATATTTGATGGAATATGTAGGACCTTGGGCGTTGTTCATGCGGCCGACTTGGAAGGAGACACTATCTTTGTTCTGCCAAAGCTCCCAATTGTAGTGCCCGATGATTTGCTGGGTATTGTTTTCACTATCGCGTGGCTCCCATTCGACATAAACACTGAGCGCGCGGTTTTCGAACTTGTCGGCGGTGTTGGGGAGATCGAGTCGGCTGGTTCCATTGAAATAGGTGGCGCCGTCGAATACGAAGGCGTTGCCCATAAGATCTTTCGGTACCTCCTTGGTGAAGTCTAAATCATAATCCCAATCTGTGATAGTGGACGGATCGAAGTCTAGGACTGTGGGAATGATAGAGATCCCGTCGCCTACGACAGATACAGCGATCTTGGCATTCTTCAATACCGCTTTTGGTTTGAAGACGGCGTAAGCGGAGCCATTGAGCTCACGGTAGGTAGTGCCATCTGACGCAACTTTTCTCTCCGATAGATCCTTGGATGGTTCGAGGTAGAATTCTCCGGCTTTGGTATCATTCTGGCTACCAACATCGATAATAAAGGTTTTGTTATAGCCAAAGGGGAGGAAGTTCAGATAGAGAACATAGAGGAGGAAGGTGAGGGGAATAGCGTAAGCGAAGAAGCGAGCCCAGAATATAGGGGATTTGAGCCATGAGCCTGATTTCACGAGTTCGAGAAAGTTGTTCATTAGTAGAAGATTATGCCATAGTTATTGATATTTCGCAACATTAGAACTTATATACCCAGATTTCAGAATACTCGTTGGTTTTTTCGTGAAATACTAGAGTTAGATTAGTCATTATGTATTCTTGAATATCTTGAGGAATCCTGCCATCTATGGACATAAAATCGAAGACGATAAAACCGTGTGAAGTCATGATGGTAGCTTGTAATTCCGCAAGATCGTCCATAATCTTTGCACCAACATAATATTCATGATCGTCATTGTTGTATTGAGCCTTATTGTCAAAACCAAGATAGTCATATTTGATCCAATAACCAGCTTCACCTAGGAATATTTTATTGAATTGTGGATGACTGGAGATAGTAATATCTTCTACTGTTTTATTTGCTTTGATAAAAGCATAGGCACTATTCCAATTCGGTTGAGGAGTATAGGCATAGTGCGGACGACTCCCTAGAGCGCTAGGACTGTCTGATTCAAGGAAATAATATGTTTGTGGTATGAATGCTCCACCGGCGACTGTCGCAAAAAGACCTAGGACAATGAGCCAGAGAATAACTTTCCCATACATAGGTTTTATGTCTTTGTAAACACCTAGGAAGCCAATAGAGCCAAGCATGAAGAGTATCGGTGTCAGATGGAACATATAACGGTAGTGGACAATGTTCGTGAAGAAAGAAAGAGGAATAAGGTAGGTGCAGAGGATAAATAAGAAGAAGTATATTTCTTTTTTGTAGGTGTTGTCTCTGTTGAAAAAAGCTAAGATAGCCAACAAGATAAAAAGCCAATAAGTGCGGAGATAGAAATTTAGATAATAGGGGAGGACATAATCTAGGTTTAAATTACTGAAGAGATACGAAATGACATCGATATTTGAAATGAAGTTGAATAACCACATGATAATAGCGCCGACAACTATAATAACGAGACTTTTCTTCCAATCAAACTTTTTTTGAATAAAAATCTGATCAATGAGGATCCAGCCGATGAATATAAAAGGTAATAAATATCCTAAGCCATGGGTCAGGACTGCCAGTACTGTGAATATTGCAGTGAGAAAGATATTTAAGTATTTGTTTTTGTTAGAGTATAAACTCTGATAGAAGAAATATATGGATAGCCAAAATAGAAGTGAAAAAAGAGTGTACCAACGAGCTTGCCTAGACCATGCTATCTGCCAGTATGAAAAAGTAATAAAGAAAGATGTAAGTAAAGCAATGTTTCTGTTGAAGAATTTTTTTGCAATAAAAAATATTACTATAATGAAAAGTAAGCCAGCAAGAACGGAGAGTAGACGATAGCTCGGTGGGTTATTCCCGAGTAAGTTGACCAAGAGGGCAGTAGGGTAACAGTAAGTAGGACATGAATAGTTCTGTCCTGAATCAAGTACGGTAGATCCGTGTTCTAAAATGGACATAACTGCATTCATTGTATAGCCCTCATCCATCCAATATGATTGAGATGAGAGGTTGTAAAAACGCAAAAACCCACCTATAATAATAAGAGATACTAGTACGGTTAATACCCAGTTGCGGTTTGTTCTATGATATAATTCTTTCATAAAGTTATGCACTTTTTATCAACCTTGCGCTCATTTTGTTAGTATGGTAATATCCTAACATAAATTTGGAGGCAATTTCTAGTCGAAAAAAATATAAATAATATATAACAAATACAAAGATATGAAAAATTATACAAAAACAGTAGTTGTGGCAGTAGTTTTGTTTGCGGTATCTGCAGTTGGATTTGGGGTAGCGTTCGGTTATGGAGGAGGTAGTTCAAGGAGAACGTATCCTATTCTTCCAGCTACTGCGAATATCAACGCAGTCGTAAATACACAAAAAGGACGAGTCCTCGGTGCATCTGCATTTAACTTCACAAAATCTCTCGACTACGGAATGACCGGTAATGATGTCGTTGAACTTCAAAATCTATTGGCTGCTCTAGGACATTTCAAATACGGCAAATCAACTGGATACTTCGGACCTATTACCAGAGATTCCGTTATTGCTTTTCAACTTGCTAATGAAATTCCTACAGTAGGACGAGTTGGACCTATGACTCGTGAAGTCCTAAATCAGAAATAATCTCGGAACGCTGTCAGCATTAAAACACCGTCCATATACATGGACGGTGTTTTATATTACAATATTCATATGTTACGGTGGTTCAAAAAGCATTTCATACCTCATAGGGGCAATGACCATCAACCTCATTTCTTGCGTGGCAAAAATACTAGACTTTTGATTCTGACAATTTTCATGATAGAGCTTGGAGTATTGGCGTTGCCATTTATCCCCGCTTTTAATCTGGGAAATAACAGTTTTCTGGCGGCAATATTACCTGCTGTTTTAGATGACCTGACGAATCAAAATAGGCAATCACAGCATCTCGCCGTACTCACAGTAAATCCGCTTTTGAATAAGGTAGCCGAATTGAAGGCGAAAGATATGGCAGAAAAGGGATATTTTGCCCATGTTAGTCCAGAAGGCAAAGCGCCGTGGTATTGGTTCAAACAAGTTGGTTATAGTTATGAATATGCTGGGGAAAATCTAGCGATCGATTTCACTGATTCACAGGATGTTACTCTGGCATGGATGAATTCTCCGACACATAGGGCGAATATTGTTAAGAATTCATATACAGAAATGGGGACGGGGATTGCAACAGGCACATTCGATGGTAATCCTACTATCTTCGTGGCTCAAGTGTATGGAAAGCCAGAAAGCGTGGTGGCTCAAAGTGAATCAGAAAAAGAGATTGCTCTATCTTCAAAAATGACGACTGCTGTGGTGCCTACACCTATTATTCCTGCTATAACTGCACCTATTGCAAAAATAACACCACCGGCAAAAGTGATGGGAGCTTCTATTGAAGTGGCCGGAGATACGAAAGTTGTGCCAATAGTTTATACAGCGCCGCAAACATATTCAAAAACAACCTTTTTCGAGAAGTACCTGACTTCACCTAGACATATAGCAAACATAATACTGGGAATTCTCGCAATCCTTGTTGTATTAGCACTCATCTTCAAATTGTTTATCAGAATGGACAAGAAACATCCAAGACTTATCACAAACGGTTTGGTTGTTCTCCTCCTCGTTTTCGGTGTGTATGTAGCGAACAATTACATGGCACAGAATAAACTCGCAACAAAGACTTCATTTGTCGGTTTTCAAGGTGAACAACTCATTCAGAATAAATAAACAATGAAAAGATATTTTGTACCTTTGTTATTTGTTTTAATAGTATGCTTCTCAATCGGCACTTTAAATACTTTTGCGCAGGAAGCGACTTCAAGTCCTATTAAAATTAATGCCAGAATATTGCCAACCGTTTGGTATTCAAGTCTCTCTGTGAATGATGGCGATAGTATCAAGATCTACGCTGGGATACAAAATAATTCAGGAATCAATTTTACTGGCACGGCTTTATTCCTCGTCGATGATAAGGAAATATCGAAAGTACCATTTTCCTCTACAGCTGATAGTTTGAAGGATGTTTCTGCAAATTGGGTTGCAGATCCCGGTTCACATAATGTCCAAGTCAAAATTTCAACATCTCTTAGTTCTGATAAAATTCTTGTCTCGTATGAGAGTGATAAATCGGCGATAAGTATTACTCGGAAAATCACATCGGAGGTCGTCGGGGACACTGCTCTGAATACCGCAAATTCTATTGTTGCCAAGGCTGATGATATTGCTTCTGTTTTGGCTGATAAGATCGAGAGTTTCAAGAAGCTTGTGAGTTCTGATAATACCGGTGTCGGTTCAAATAGTTCCAGTGGTTCTACAGGTAATATTGGGAATAGGACTACAATTGACTCAAATGGGGGTGTCCTAGGTACATCAACAGGTCCTATAACTGATTCTAGTGGTAAAGGTTTGAGTAAGATGGATTCAGTGTTCAATATGGCAATGGATTTACTGGTTTTTTTGATAAGGCATTGGATATGGACACTATCTGGAATGGTCGTCATATATTTGATATTCAAGATCGGTGGAAGGGGAAGGAGGTAGGGATTATTCAGACATTTTTTCCAAGATACCTTGTCGGGCGGAGTCGTCACAGATTTTTCGTATGAAGATATGGACGCCATGGACGGCGTGGACATATGGCT
>JBAYGQ010000096.1:0-7652 GCA_041666585.1 Bacteroidota bacterium | reverse complement strand
TACGGAATCAATCAGGTAACAGAGCTTGACTGGTGGCAGAGTTACAAGTATTCCGGAATGAATTTTACATTTGTCCCGGCAAAGCATTTTAGTATGCGGGGTATTTGCGACCGGAACAAAACACAATGGGGAGGATTTGTTTTTGAAACATCCGGAGGACCTGTCTATTTTTCCGGTGATACTGGATTCGATATTCATTTCGAACAGATTTTCAAAAAATTCGGTGCTATGCGTTTTTCGATGCTACCCATTGGAGCGTACCGACCAAGGTGGTTTATGGTTTTTTTTCATACCTCACCTGACGATGCGGTGCTTGCCCACAAAATACTTCACTCTGCTCAAACAATGGGAATACACTGGGGAACTTTTATGCAGGCTGATGACGGTTTGCTTGAGCCGCTTGTTGATTTGAAAATAGCACTTGCAAAGCACAACATCAGCGATTCTGAATTCTATGTGTTAAAGCACGGTATAGGACATCTTATACCGAAACTTAAGTAGGATAATTCTGAATCACGGATTAAACGGATTTTGGGATTACACTGATTAGATTTTGAATACACAAAGATAAGAGATTATTTTCAGTGTCGTATAAAATTAAACGCTTAATAGTTCCTAATGCACATTGAAAATCTTACTGAAAGGATAAATAATATTATTAATCCTATAAAAGATAATCATGTATTTCAATTATTTTTGAATTTTGGAAAAATCGATTCATGTATATATTTATTTTTAAGAAAATTTGTTTGTAACGTTTTTTCTAAAAAAATGTAAAAAAAACACTTTTCACACCCCTTTACTTACAAAGACACAAAAAAACACAAAAGGTCTCAGAAAATTAAAAAATAAAAAAAATAATTTAGATATTTGTATTTTATTATTTATATTAATGGTAAGGTTTTTTTAAAATCTAAGCAGACTTCTAATAATATCATTTTTATTTATATACTTAGGTATATTAGAAAAGAAAGATTAATTGCTCAAATAAGAAATTAATTCTTAAAAATATATTGAAAGGAAGCCTATTTATGAAGAAACTGCTACTGTCTTTTTTATGTCTAACACTAATTACGGCTTGCGCCCCTAAGGAAAAAGAGCTTAGCGCCGACGACATTTCACGTGAACAGCAAGCGATTATTAACGTGATGAAAAAATATTTAAAGTCAGTCGAAGATAAGAATTTTTCTCAATTGGTGGAAACTTTAGCAAGCGAAGTAGTGTTCTACGGAACAGACTCATCTGAGGTACTAAAAACATTTCCTGAATTTAAAAAGGCAATGTTGAAGCAATGGTCTCTGTTCGACAGGCAAAAGTACGGTGAAATGTCTGAAGTATCAATACAGATGGATAAAAACGCAACTTTTGCATCAATCATTTTCGGTATTAGTTTCGACGTTACAATCGGAGATAAAACGGCGAGATTATATCTGCGAATGGCAAGAATATTGAAAAAAGAAGATAACAAGGGTTGGGTTATTGTTAGCGGCATAGTCGGCTCTACAAGCCAGAATGAATCCAAATTACTCGATGAACTAGTAAAGGCTAAAACTCAACCGGGACAGTAAATTTATTTTGTTCAAAGGGCTGTTTTTAAACAGCCCTTTTTTATTCTGAATGCCCCGTTCCTCTTAACTTGCTTCAGGCTCTTTCCTGCAAACTATCGGTAGAAAGGACGTTCTCAAGCAGAAACTTGGGAACAAGATTAAAAAGAAAAAATTAGCCGATAAAAGCTTTGTGGTTGATTCTTTATAATTTTGTAGCAGCTTTTTTTATTGCTTCACTCCTCATTAAATGTAGTTTTCACGAATGAGGCAATTTACAGATGTATTCTTTTTTTGAGATTTTGAAAGGCGTAACAAATAAGAAATAAATCTTCTTGATTTAAAATTAAAAAATAATAAATTCTATTTTTTTAAATTATGTTGGAATTAAGATTATGGATGCATAAGGTTATAGTGTCAAATTTATTCTTATTTGTTTAACGAAAATTGCTTAATTAATAATTTATAAATTTCAACAATTTCTTTTTCATATAATCTTCTTTATAGATATCTAATTTTTCAATTGGAATATTTGACACATGCTCGTAAAAATCTTTATTTTCAATTAATCTTTTACCAATTTCAATGGCTTTTTCAATTTGGTTTTCATTGTCTAAACATAATTCAGGGAATAGGTCTAATCCGTGTCCTGTTGATATTGTAGTTATAATCGGAATTTGCAGAGCAGCAGCATCAAGTACATATCTACCCCAAGTGTATCGGTTATCTAAATTTATCATTATAAATGAATTTGCTGTAAAATTGAAGTATTTTTCAAAACTTTTTTCCAATAAAATCTTCAAATTATTACCTTGATATATTTTTTCAGCCTTTTGTAAATAAAAATCTCTTTTCAAAGTTCTGTTCTTAAATACTGTTTTGAATTTATGACTGAATCTCTTTTCAAAACCGATCATATCAATACCCAATTCTCTTGCAACTAAAAAATCTTGATATCTTATAAGCAATGATGGGCAAATTATGCACTGTTTCAATCGTTTTTCAGTTTTTATACTTAATTTTCTCACTTCATCAACCGGATATGGTACTCCGATAAATTCTACTTTTGTTTTTGTAAATTTCTCCCAAAATTCCTTAGTATATTTATTTATACAAACCACAAAATCCGAATTGTCAAACACTTTTTGAAGATTTTTATCTGGCTTATATATGGACATATCTCCTTCTACCAATGTAATCCATGTTACTCCCTTAGGTCTGTTTTCAACCAGTTTGCAAATTTTTCTAAAATATTTAGGATGATTAATGTCGGAATTTAGAATTACAATATCATAATTAAGCAATTCTTTTTCTTTTATTTCCAAAGTATTGCAATAATCGCCATCCATTGCGAATACCCATCTTTCAACACCGGTACAAAGCTTTTTGCTCTCTCTCATATCGTTTGCAGTCCAACGACCTCTGTTCCAATGCAAGATTAATACCCTTAAATCAAAATTTCTTTTCAATATAGTCCTCATCTTAATTTATAATTTATTTACAAAATTATAATTATATCCGTCATAACAAGTTGATGCAAAATCAAAATTATTATATTTATTTCTTATATAAACTAAAGAATGATGAAATTCTGCATTAAAAGAACCGGAACTGTGGTGAGTAGATGAAATCTGAACAACTTTGGTAATTACTTTATGATAAATTTTTGCATTCAATGAAAAATCTTCAGAATACAAGTGCCAATCTAGATTATCATCAAATCTAAGATTATATTTTTTAATAAGTGAAGAGTGTATGATTATACAGCAGCCATCAACTGTATCAACAATTTCAGGTCTTTTGATAAATTTTCCTATTTTAACATATTTGTCAGACTGTTTTTCTTCTATTGATCCGATTATTTGCCTTCGCTTAATAATCCCAATTTTGAATTTTCTTATTTTAAAATAGTCTAATCGTAAAAAACAAACCAGATTCTTTTTCCAACCTGCTCCTATTGGACCGTAAATATTTGAATAGTCTAAATTTTGTAATAATGTTGAAATATCTTCCTTAAACTCAAAATCCTGATGGCAGAAAACAATCCATGTGTTTTCAGGCATTAATTTATCAATATACTGGTTATACCTTTTGGCTAAAGGTAAATTTTCTGTTGTATTATCAAATTTTACCAATTTGAAATTGCTCAAAAAAGAATTATTAATAAAAATTCTATTATAAATGTCGAAATTGTTAATTACAGTTACAAATTCAATTTCCATTTCTATGTTATTCTTTGTTTATAAAACAATTTTAAAAAATAATATTACCGATATATATTTGTATTTGAATATTAGCAAAACTACAAAATATATTTTTTAATCTTTCTTTTAAATCTTAATTTCAATAAAATCTTTGAATTCTCCGATTCTTACACCGGATTTGGCTTCTAACCAATCGCTTAATTTAACTATTAAAGGTTTCCTTTTCAACTTAGAATTGTCGAAAAAGATTGTCCATTCTTTATCTCTTTCAATTTTACGATTCATCACTTCGGGATGCTGTGCTGTAAACATTTTTAATTCAAAAGCCGAATTATAATCAAACTTTGCCTGTTCCTTTGTATCAATCTCGTAACCAAGGTCATTGGAATAGTAAGTATGGGATGTTTTTATTTTCAGATTCTGAATTTTCGGGGGACGAACCCAGCCGTAGTGATAAATATAAGAATCGGTTTGCAACGCATTAAGTTTTGAGATTTTATTATTAATATTTTTACGGAAGCCCTGTGCATCGCCCCATGAAATCACATTTTTGGTATTTCTGAAAGCCCGGATTTCCCTTCGGTACCACTGTCTGCCGCTACCGATAAAATCATAAGAGCCGTAGAAATGATAGTACCTGAAAAGGATTGCGTCAATTTCCGGATGTTTATCAGCCGAATTAATATCCCGCAAAATCTTCTCGTAGTCCCGTTCGTGCACAACTTCATCAGCCTGAAGATAAAAGCACCAGTCCCCGGTACATTCAGCGAGTGCTATATTTGTTTGTTGCGAATAGATTAATCCTGCCTGCCTGAGGTTTTCATCCCATTTAGATTCAATTATTCTTATTTTATCGTTCTTTAAATTTTTTACAAAATCCATAGTATTGTCATCCGACTCACCCGCGGCAATTATCAATTCATCGCATAAAGGTAAAAGAGAATTTATTGATTCTTCCAAAGGATATCCTAATAGAAAAGCATTCCGTACAAAAGTGAATCCTGATATTTTTAAATTTATCATCAAAATCCGAAGAGAATTAAAAGCAAAATTATAAATTAAATAGTTATAACATATTTATTTTAAAATCTATTATTAAATACTCAAATCAAAATATTTTACATAAGTTAATTATCTGCATACTCTTCTTGGACAATCGGGTAATTGTACTTCGTTATAAATATCCTGATAAATCCCTTCCATACACTCGATTGGGTCACAGCAAGTGTGACAGACCCGTTTAATTGACCGGAATCCTTCAAGCTCAATATAAGAAGAGATAAAACCGTCCTTTACCGGTTCATCTTTCAATAAATCAGTACTCAAATACTTTTTGTTACTATCAGGGAAAACAGTTACTGCGTTTGCACCTCCGCCTAATTCTTCCTGAATCATTACTGCACCGATAAAATTGGCACCGCTTGAAATACCGACACCAAGCCCAAGATTAGCACTAAGTTTCTGAGCCATTATAATGGCATCGCCGTCATCAACGGAAACTACTTTGTCAGTTTTATCCAATTTGACAATGTCCGGAATAAATTCATCTGAAATCCCCTGAATTCTATGCCTACCGACTTTATATCCGGTAGTCAGAGTAGGAGAATTTGACGGCTCAAGCGGATGAACGGCAATTGAGGAATTTCTTTCTTTCAGGAATTTCCCTACACCCATAATAGTACCGCCTGTGCCGACTCCGGCAATAAATGCATGCGGTGTAATGCTTCTGTATGCTAATTGCCACCAAAGTTCAGGTCCGGTTGTAGCATAATGAGCTTCCACATTATCTTCATTTGAGAATTGTCTCGGTAAAAATGAGCTATCAAGTTCTTCGGCTAATTTTTCAGAAAGGCTGATGCTACCAAGGAAACCGCCTTCTTCTTTGCTGACTAACTGAATATCGGCACCAAAGCCCCGCAATAAATTTTTTCGTTCTTCACTCATCCAATCAGGCATAAAAATCGTAACAGAATGCCCTATAGCTCTTCCGATAGCGGTAAACGAAATACCGGTATTGCCGCTTGTGGCTTCAATTATTCTCGCATCTTGCTTTAAATTTCCGTTCTCAATAGCTTTTTTAAGAATGTAGAAAGCCATTCTATCTTTTATACTGCCTGTCATATTAAAATTTTCGGCTTTTGCATAAATTCTGCGGGGCATGCCTTTGTACTTTATGTTTATCTCAAGTAATGGAGTGTTACCTATTAAACTCTTTAATGCTAAAATTCTTGTATAATGATCCATCCCCAACCTTTCATAATTTTTATCTTTATTTTTTTTGATTAACTGCATTCTCCAAATATATAAATTTTATACCATGTTCCCAAGTAACAAGTGAATCGGAGAATCATTAATTAATTGAAATGTAATCCACCGGGTGAAATATTAAAAGGCAACAACTTTATGCACTGCGTATCATTCTTTGATAAGAAAAAATGAAGAGAAATATTGCGGAATACTTTCCATTTTTCACTTTTAGTTTTTCACTTTAAAGTTCTTCTATTTCTCTTTGCAGTTGCTGTAGATTGTACATTTCGGAGTATCTGCCGCCCTTCTTCAGAAGTTCTTCATGAGTGCCTGTCTCGATGATTTCACCGTTGTCGAGAGTGATTATACGGTCTGAATCCTTTACGGCGGAGATTCTGTGGGAGATAATAATTGTAGTTCTGCCTTTCATAAATTCACGTAATCCTGAAAGTATTTTTTCTTCAGTCTGGCTGTCCACAGCGGAAAGAGCGTCGTCGAGTATCAAAATATGCGGATTTTTTATTACTGCCCGTGCTATTGCAAGCCTTTGTTTCTGTCCGCCAGAAAGAGTAATGCCCCTTTCTCCGAGAATAGAATCGTAACCCGTCGGGAAAGACTTAACATCATCGTCAAACTGAGCTATTTTTGCCGCTTCATAAACTTCTTCTTTAGTTGCATTATCCTTGCCGAAGCGGATATTATCGGCAATTGACATAGAAAAAAGGAATGTATCCTGAGGCACAATGCCGATATTTTTTCTCAAAAGACTAAGCGGAATTTTTCTAATATCCCGTCCGTCAATAGAAATAATACCGGAACTTGAATCATACATTCGGGGAATAAGGCTTACAAGCGATGACTTTCCGCATCCGACTGTACCGACAATGCCCAGCGAATCACCCTGAGAAATTTCAATCGAAATGTCTTTTAATGCAAAGGGAAGTTCAGGTTCATACTGCAATGATACTTTGTCGAATTTGATGTTCCCCTGCAATTCTGTAAGCGAATAATCTGTATCCTTATTATCTTTTATATCCGGCACCGCATCGAATATTTTGCCGAGTCTGCCTGTGGAAGCCGCCGCCTGCTGCACTAAATTAGTAACCCACCCGATTGCGGCAACGGGCCAAATCAACATTCCGACGTAAATAAAAAATTGTGTTAAACCCCCAAGCGATAACCTGCTGTGAATAGCTTCCGAGCCTCCGTAAGTCAGCACCATCAGTTCGGATAATCCGACGAGCAGCACTAATACAGGCATAAACAGAGCCTGCAAGCGAGCTAAACGTAAATTCCTTTTTACATAATCCTTGGCTATGCCCGTAAATCTACCCTTTTCATAAGCTTCACGCCCGTATGCTCTGACCACACGAATACCGGAAAAAGTTTCCTGTGCCTGTGCCGTCAGTTTCGAGAACTGCTCCTGTACATCGCGGAAAGCGAAATGAACTTTGTTTCCGATTTTATATACAGAGAAAGCTATAAGTGGCAGTGGAGCAAGAACCAGCAATGTTATTGAAACATTTATGCTCAGCATAAAATAAAGTACAAAGATAAATGCAGTTACCGTGTTAGCCGCATACATAATAGCCGGACCGAGAAATTCGCGTGCGGCAGAGATGTCATTTGTCGCATGAGCCATCAATATACCGGTAGG
>JBAYGQ010000095.1:0-7656 GCA_041666585.1 Bacteroidota bacterium | reverse complement strand
AACTCCTAACCTCCAGAATGCAAATCTGGCGCTCTCCCAATTGAGCTATAGGCCCCGGTTTTAGAAAATAGAAAAAAAACAATGAACATAGTATTATGTTTGAAGTGGGCCCGAGTTGACTTGAACAACCGACCTCACGCTTATCAGGCGTGCGCTCTAACCAAGCTGAGCTACGGGCCCCCTAATTATAAATTTTCTGATGATAAGTTTTCAATTATCTGTGTTAGCAGAGAAAACAAAATTAAGGACTTTTTTAAAATAATTCAAATATATTTCTGTTTTATTTAATTGAATCTATTTTTCGCTTTGTAAAATCACGCAATTCATCTAGTGTTTGCTCCGTTAACATCTTTTGTGTATCAGTCCGGAGACTACCCCATTTATTATGTACAGGGCAGGGATTTTCATCGGAGCAACCGTAAAATCCCAAAACACATTCATGAAAAATATCAAGTCCGTCTATTGCCTGAACGATGTCAATTAAACGAACCGCTTTAGGATTCTTTGCAAGAAAAAAACCGCCGGTTTTTCCTTTTTTAGAACCTATAATACCGGTTTTAGTTAAAGTTTGCAGAGATTTGGAAACAAATTCTTTTGGAAGGTTCATTCTTTGTGCTATTTCACCGGAACCAAACAACTGACCTTTAGGCTGTATTGATAAAAAAAGCACAGCCTGCAAAGCAAGTTCACACTTTTTGGAGAAAAATACAGTCATAAATTTCCTGCAATAGGTTAACAATTATTATATAAAAGCAAAATTATAATTGATTCTTCGCAACACTCAGAATGAGTTTTATTGAATTAATTACATAAAATCCGAAAAATAAAAAACCTCGCCGTCTTTTTTAATAAAACGGCGAGGAGAGAAATAAACCTGTGTTGTAATTGTTCATTTCCTTATTCAGCCTGAGGCGGGGTAGCCTCGACTGCGGGGGTTTCTTCAGGTTTAATTTTCTTATTTTCAATTCTCTTTATACGTAGTTCTTTTCTGCGGAAATATCGCTCGTTAACTACGGCTTTATGTTTTTCGATGGCTTCGGCAATTTCTTCGGCTGTTTTACCTTTGAACTGCATGTGCCTTTTAAGGAGGACACCCTCGTAACTCAAAATTTTATTTACAACCGGAGTAGCTTGTGCGCCGACATTCAGCCAATGAATAGCTTTATCGGCATTGATGGAAATAGTTGACGGATTTGTGTTAGGGTCGAACCAGCCTAATCTCTCAAGGAAAGCACCGTCACGGCGTTTTCTGCCGTCAATTGCAATTATGTCATACACTGCATGGTGCATTCTGCCTTTTCTTCGCAAACGAAGTTTTACCATTTAATTAAGTCCTGATAATGAAAAATAACTTTTTTTAAAATTCCAGTGCATTTCTAAACAACACACTTTTTTGGTAAATCTATAAATAAATATTACTAAAATTTCGCTCCAAAACCACCACCCGGTATTCCCAAATTCTTCATAGCTCTGAATTTGTTCCCGTGGGCGAAGTTCTTCATCATTTTGCTCATATCTTCAAATTGTTTAATAAGCCTGTTTACATCCTGAATAGTAGTTCCGCTACCGATTGCAATGCGTTTTCGGCGTGAACCGTTCAAAATTTTATAATTTTCCCGTTCAATTTTAGTCATCGATAGTATCATTGCTTCAATTCTTCCAAACTGCTTTTCATCAACGTTAACATTTTTTAAAGCCGAGTCCATTCCCGGAAGCATTCCCAGCAAATCACGTATGGAACCCATTTTCTTTATCGTTCTAAGCTGCTCTAGAAAATCCTGAAAAGTGAACTGATTCTTACGGATTTTTTCTTCGAGTTTCTGAGCCTGTTTTTCGTCAAATTCCTGTTCTGCTCTTTCAACCATGCTCAGAATATCACCCATACCAAGTATACGCGAGGCTATTCTATCGGGATGGAAAGGTTCAAGAGCATCAATTTTTTCACCTGTTCCTACATATTTAATCGGTTTACCGACAACGGTCATAACTGAAAGTGCTGCACCGCCGCGTGTGTCGCCGTCAAGTTTTGTAAGAACTATACCTGTCAGATTCAATTTATCGTGAAAAGCTTTTGCCGTTGTAACGGCATCCTGCCCTATCATCGCATCACAAACAAACAACGTTTCGGTTGGATTGACGGCTTTACTGATGTTTTCTACTTCGTTCATCATTTCTTCGTCAATCGTCAAACGTCCTGCTGTATCTATAATTACAACATCCCTTGCAAAACGTTTTGCATAGTTTAATGCATCTTTAGATATTGTAACAGGATCTTTGCTCTCAGTTGAAAACACCGGCAGATTCGCTTGCGAAGCTAAGGATTTCAACTGGTCAATAGCAGCCGGACGATAGACGTCGCAGGCTACTAGTAAAGGCTGTTTGCCTTTTTTCCTTAAACTTTTGGCAAGTTTTGCGGCGAATGTAGTCTTACCCGAACCCTGCAAACCGGCAACTAAAATTACTGTCGGAGGATGCTGGGAAAAAACAAGTTCGCTTCTCTTTTCGCCTAATAATGCTATTAACTCTTCATGAACTACTTTTACGATTAGCTGTTCGGGAAGAAGACTTCCTTTAACTTCTTTTCCGACAGCTTTCTCTTTTACATCATCCACAAACTTTTTGACAACCTGAAGATTAACATCGGCTTCAAGCAGTGCACGACGAATCTCGCGAAGTGCTTCTTCGATGTTTTCTTCAGTGATAGTCGCTTGTCCGCGGAAGCGCTTAAAAGCGAGTTCAAGTTTTTCGGTTAAACTTTCAAACATAACTTTATCAATTTGCCAAAATAATGGACTACAAAAATACATTTTTTAGTTTGATTGTCCAAAATTAATTAGAATAATACTATGTTGATTTTGCTAAAAATATTTAATTTTGTGGTTGATTATGTATTAAATACATTGAATATGAAAGATTTATTCTGAAGTTTTTCCAAGTATTTATTCTGTAATAGTCTAATACAAATAACTTTAATTTAATAAAAAATAATTGTAACTTGCATTAAACTTTTTTAAAAAGAATTAAGTCTAAGAAACAAATAAATATTTCACAATTTTTGTTTAGGGGTTTTTTATGAAAAAAATATTATTTACCGCTTTAGCAGTTCTCATGATTTCTTTCTGGAATTGCAAGGAAAACTCTGTCGAAGCTACTTTAGATAGTATCCAGTCTGCAGATGACAATGCAAGTGCCGAAAATGAATTCGGTGCAGTGTTTGATTATATTAATACCGAAGGTTCAAATGCAACTTCAATTAACGGTATCGCTCTTTCCAAGCAGGATGAAATTCAGACCCGCGAACGACTTCTTCCCGAATGTGCTACGCTTACAATAGATTCTGCCAGCAGAACTATGACAATTGATTTCGGTATTACTAATTGCCTATGTAACGACGGTAGATACAGACGCGGAAAAGTTATTGCCGTTTTTTCAGGTAAATGGAAAGACCTTGGTTCATCGGTTACAGTAAGTCTTGAGAATTATTATGTAAATGATAATAAAGTTACCGGAACCAAAACTATTACCCACACTGCGGCTCATACCTGGCATACAGTTGTTACCGATGCCAGTGTTACAACTGAAACAGGAACCATTTCCTGGACTGCCGATCGTACGGTTGAGCAGACTGCAGGGTACAATACTCTAACAATATGGGATGATTCTTACAAAGTTACAGGTTCCGCAACCGGAACTAACCGCAAAGGAACTAATTTTACCGTTACAATTGACGAGCCTTTGATAAAGAAAATTCAACTTGGGTGTGCCTCTGTTTTTGTTGACGGCAAATGGACATTAGTTAACGATGGCGGTGTGACCATGACTCTTAACTACGATCCAATCGGAGGCGAACCTTGCGATAAAATAGCAGAAGTAACAATAAACGGCAAAACAAGAAGAATTACACTCAGATAAAAAAGTATGCTTTCATAACAATATCCGGTTGTGACAAGCTACCGGATATTTTTTTTAGATTCGATTTTATACATTAATCGAAAATTTAAATGAAACATTTTGCCATGAATTTCGTTTAGAAAAAATGTTATTTATGTTAAATAATCGTGAAATCAGTATAAAGTATTAATAAAATATTAGCTTTTATCACACGTATTTAATATTTTGGCAAAAAGAAATTTTATTATGTTATAAATAAGGTGCCCTTATGAAAAATTATTCAAGAATTGCTGTATTATTATTAGTACTTAGCTTATTATTTACAAGTAGTGCATATTCAACCGAAATAGGATTTGTTTTCGGATTGTCAACACCCAATGACCAAGTTAACAATGTATATAACGGCAATCCTTTTAAATCCATTAATTCAATGCAACATTGGTATAAACAAGGTGCCAATTCCGGATTCCATATCGGATTACGTGCCAGATTTAATATGTCTGACAATTTCTCGTTTGTAGGAGGTGTCGCCTGGCATCGTTTCCCGGAAACCGAAATCCAAGTGAAGGACAATCAGGATAGATTATTAACTACCTTGAAAACCACCCAAAATATAATCCCGATTTCTGCCGGAGTACAATTTTATCTGATTAAATCGGTAGTAGGTGTTTACGGAATCGGTGAATTAACTTATAATTATATTTCAAATACTGTTGATGTTTCTTATGCCGGACAAGATATTCCATTAAATCTTGATTTAAATCCAACTAACAGTCGAATAGGTTTCGGTATAGGAGCCGGTGCAGATCTGGATATTAAATTAGTTAAACTAAACCTTGAGGGACGATACAATCTTGCGAATTTTATTGGAGCAAGTGCCGAAGAAAAATCCAAAGCTTATTTTTCACTTTCTCTGGGTGTCTATTTCTAAGCCTTTTTAGAATAAAAAATATTTCACTCCACTTTTTTAAGCTATTATCAATAGTTCAGGAAAGTGGATTTTTTTTACAATTGCTTTAGCTTCTCTACAATTGCAGGAAAAGCCACACCTGAAGGATAAGCCAATTTTAAATCTACATAGTTAGACAATACCGTATCATTCGGATTGACCTCTACAACAAATGCTCCCGACTGCTTTGCAAGTATGGGAATATTAGCCGCTGGATAGACTTCTGCTGAGGTACCCGCACAGAAAAATAAATCGCAGTTCTCGGCTGTATCCTGTGCCTGCTCTATTGCATCTTCCGGCAACATCTCACCGAACCATACTACTGAAGGTCTGATTCTTCCGTTGCAATAAGTACATGCAGGCAATTTGCTATCAGACACATTAACTTCTTCAATGTAAGGTTTACTGCAGTTGAAACAATGGTTTTCAATTATGTTTCCGTGTAATTCGACAACATTTGTAGAACCTGCCTGCTGGTGCAGTCTGTCAACATTTTGTGTAATTAGGGTAAACTTTGGAAAGAGCTTCTGCATTTCAGCCATTGCATAATGTCCCGGATTCGGTTTAGAAGAATGAATTATTTCTCTGCGATGCTGATACCATTCCCAAACCATCTGAGGATTTGCCATAAAACCATCCACAGAGGCAAGTTCTGCAGGATTCAGTTTTGCCCATAGACCGTCAGGGTCGCGGAAAGTTTTTATACCACTTTCAGCAGAGACTCCCGCACCGGTCAACACTGCAACATACTGAGCGTTTTTCAGCCTCTCAATTAAAATATCAGGTACATCCATAAGTTCACTTATGTTAATTTGTTTTCAAGTTTAGAATTAATTTTCAATAAAATCTTCTTCATCTTCCCCTTTATTGTACTCTGTATTTCGAACTGCAAATTCCAACTGATTGCAAATTTCCTGCTCGGGCAGAGAATGGAAATAAATAATCTGTCCGCTACCGTTCTGACGGTAAATCCAGCCAGTTACAATTCGCAGTTCATCAATTTCTTCCTGTGTGTAAGCAGGCAAAACAGAACTATCCTCCGAAAAATAATTAGTATGGATTATTTCAAACAAAGAATTCAAATCAGCTTTCCTGCCGATTTCACCCTGAAAAATCAGTTTGCCGAATTTAATCATAATGACTTCTACAGTTTTTTCTTCGGATGATGCAGGAGCTACAAAAATTAAATTATTCTTATTAATCGAAGTCGGCACTTGCTGCCTGCGGTCAAAAACTCTTTTCAACTGCTCAATCTGATATTTGATAACTGCGGCTTCTTCGAACTTAAGCTGTTCGGATAAATCAAACATTTTATTCTGAAGCTCAGTAATTACACTCTCGGAGTTGCCGCTTAAAAAATTTATTACGGAATCCAACTCACTGCTATATTCGCTTTCAGCCTCAAATCTGGAGCAGGGAGAATAGCATCTTTCAATCTGATGATAAAAACAGGGTTTATTATTTTCATCGGTTTTTATAGTATTATTACATTTTCTGAGTTTGAACTGCTTTTCAATAAAAGTAGCAATTTCTGTAATCAATCTCATACTTCTGAAGGGACCGAAATATTCAGAGCCGTCGTGGTCCAATTTATCTGTAAGCTCAATAACAGGAAATTTGTCATTTAAATTAAGTTTAATAAAAAGATAGCGACGATAAATTTTATCGGCTGTATTGTAAGGCGGTCTCTTAAATTTTAATTCTCTTGACTCTAACATTAAAGCAGAAAGTTCTGTTCCTGTCAGTTCCCATTTTATATCGTGAACCTGCTTAACCATATCCGAAATTTTACGGGAAGTCAGAGTGTCGTTACGAAAATAAGAATTGACGCGGCTTTTCAAAGATTTTGCTTTGCCTATATAAAGGATTTCATCTTTTTTACCATAATAATAATACACTCCGGGCTCTTCGGGAAGGATTTCAAGTTTATCTTTAATCCTTTCATAAGTTTTTGAAGAAGGTCTGAAATGCTTTATTTGTTTGTTCTGAAATGCAAGAAGTTCTTCAATAGTTTCGATTCCATGCTCGAATTCTACCTTTTCAAGCAACTCGATTAATATCTGTGCTGTTGCGTCGGCATCTCCGAGAGCGCGGTGACGGTGTCTGATATTTATGCTGAAATATTCAGAAAGTGCACCTACATTTTTTTTTGACTTAGTCGGAATAAGCCTTCTGGCAAGTTTCAGAGTGCAAAGCTTAGGCATTTCCAGAATTCCGAAATCATTTCTGATAAATTCATGATTGACAAACGCATAATCAAAACTTGCATTGTGAGCCACGAACACGGCATTCGGAGTTGAAAATATTTTTTCTATATCAGCAAAAACCTGCTCAGGTTCGGGAGCGGTAAAAATCATTTCATTGTTTATATGGGTCATTTGCTGAATGAAATAGGGTATGAACTGACGTGCGTTCACAAGCGAATCGTACCGCGAAACTATCTGACCGCCCATAACCGTAACACAGGCTATATCTATAACTCTGTTCGTATCAGCCTTGGCGCCTGTGGTTTCTACATCCACTACTATAAAAGGGGTTTCCCAAATTGAATTCATTTTATTCTCAAACTAAAGACAGAGGTCTCAAAATTGTAATTTCCGCCGGATAACTTTTCCTGCGGACATACTCGGAAATCGTACAATCAATTATTACTTTTTTATTCGAGGAAGAGGCATGCATAAACAAACTTTTTCCGTTCTTTTTATAAATCAAACCTGTATGAGCGTAGTCAAGTCCTGCAACATTCGATGTAATTGCAACAATATCTCCCGTCTTGAAATGTGCTTCACTTGTTTTTATTTTTTCTTTTTTGTTTT
>JBAYGQ010000094.1:0-7669 GCA_041666585.1 Bacteroidota bacterium | reverse complement strand
TATGTATTTTTTGAAAACGGATTCGGATAAATCTCATTTACGGTAAAATCATTTTGTAGGTTATCATCGCTCTCAACACCTACGGAAGGCGACCTGTACAATGCAAACGATGCCCTGATTAATGAAGAATTAAGCAAATTGTTACTGTTATTTAAAAGAACAAAATATTCTTTATCTGAAGAAATCCTGAACTCTTGTTGACCGCTTGAAACATTGACCTTTGGATTATAACAATCTACCTTTACTTTTTGATTTAGTTTGCTATAATTATCATTATCTACTATCAAAAAGTTGATTTTTCCGTTATCTTTTTCATAAACTGCATTGCCTCCAAAATCATCGAATGTAAGAGGCCAGTTTATGCCTTGTTTTTCAACAGTAAAATCTGCTTTAAGCATGTAATCCTGAATTGTATCATTTAACTGAACTTCACTACAATCTATGGGTTTCATCAAATTTGGCGATTTTAGCTGGAAGGCATAATTCTGTCCTTCTACTGCAATATCCATCAAATTGAAAACCTGATTTGTATTCGCTGGAGAGTTACCTAAGGGAGAATCCATTCTTGCAAAATAATTAATTCCGCTGGTTGAGTTAAAAATAAACTTACCTTCATTATCGGTAAAGCCGTAACTATCCATATAAATATTTGTTTGGTCGTTTGTACCCTTGGCAAACAACATCACTCTTGCTCCGTCAATCGGTTTATTATTATTATCCAAAGCATAAAGCGTAATTTGGCATGTATGTTCAGAATAAGTTGTCGTTACAGGAAGATAAACCCCGTTGCTGTATCTTGCACCGACGGTTCCGAATTTCCATCCCCATCCTTTTGAATATACGAGTGGGTTTCTGTATGAAATATTTGTAGGTTCCCACTGCCACCATTTTTCATCCCAAAATTCATTCCAAACATGGTCATGCGAATAAGCTTCAATTCCGCGGCAAGGTATCAGACAAGCCCGTGCGGCGGCATTGGTTAAATCTTCATGTTCACCGCATCTTCCTATATGCAATGAATAAATTCTAACCGGCTGATGAGGACGTTCGGTTTTAGAAGTGAAATTCATTACCGACTTTACCCACTTATTTATTTCCCTTACAGCTTGTCTGTCATTATCTTTATCGTCCCATATTACATCGCATTGGCTAACACTATCCTTCAATATAGGTAATAAGACACCTGTTGTATCAGGTTTGTCTTCGGTATGCGAATAAAGATATTCACGCCAGAATACTCCGGCAGGAGGAGCGGCAATATTTAACGTGTGATTGCTGTTATCAGGACTGGACTCAACAAGCTTAGGATTGATATATGTCTGGAATTCATCAGAAGTTTTCGGATGCACTAAATCCATATAATATATCTCTTTCGGAACTTCAATTTGCACTTTACCTCTGATTGAATCTCTTTTCCAATATTTAACAGTCGAGTAATAATTTTCATCTGTCGTTGACGAGCCGTAATTAATAATATCAACATAATTCAGGTCTGAATCATGCTGATAAATTATTTTAGCATTTTCAATAAATAGCTGTGGAAAGCAGTAAGATGATGATAAAAATTGAGGTGTAGAATAAGCAATAGAATATGCAACTTCATCTATATATGGGTCTTCTGCTTCATTTATAACCTGTGCCATTTTATTCTGATTTACAGTTTCCAGTTGAGACAATGTATTTTCAAGCATTGCTCTCAGCCATTTCGGAGATTTACTTATAGCGGTTTTTGCATCAGTAGTCAAAGTGTGAGGGGTAATAATTTCTAACCTTCGTGTACGAACATTAATTTTAACTCCCAGATTTTCACCGGAAGGAATATAAGAATTCAAATACACACTATCAGAAAAAATCCACTGCTCGTTTCTTAATATTTTATCAGGCTGATTCTCTTTTTTAGTAACTTCTTTCACAGGATAATAAGGAGTTGCATTACCGATTACTTCATAATTTGTATTATTAAAATTATGAATTGTTATACCTTTCGACGGTTCATCTTTAGATAAGGAGCTAAAAATGAAAATCATTAAAAACAGACAAATAAATACTGTAAAAGCTTTCATAATAGACTTCTCTGTTTCTGGAAAAAAATAAACTTAAGTATCGAATTTACTCATTTTCTTTTTAAAAAGCAAATTTGTTCTAAAGAAAAGCACTATTAGACATAAATCTGATTTTTTTAAAATAAAATTTACAATTATAAGTAGAATTGAAGCAGGATTAAAAAAACAATGTAATATTTTCTCTTAACTATTGAATTTTGTTTTAAAAATAAGGATTAAAAGAACACATCTTTTACTTTATCAAAAAAATCCTTTTCTTTACCTGAGCCTTTTTTCTTTGGACGGAAATTCTCGCTTTGGGCAAGCTCTTTTACCGTAGTTTTTTCTTTTCCGCTGACGGAAGCAGGAACAAAAACATTTATATAAACTAACTGATTTCCCTTGCTGTTCGAATTAAGATGCGGAATACCTTTCTCCCGCAATCTTATAACCGTACCGGGCTGAGTACCCGCGGCTATCTTAATTTTTTCAGTACCGTATAGCGTAGGTACTTCGTATTCATCACCAAGCACTGCCGAAGGGAAACTTATCATTAGTTGATAAAGTACATCATCGTTCTGTCTGACAAAATGCTGATGCTCTTTTTCTGAAATAATTACAATTAAATCTCCTGCATCTCCGCCCTGTCTGCCTGCGTTTCCCTTGCTTCTAAGCGGCAAATAGTTACCGTTCTCGACACCTGCCGGGATGTTAACCTTAACCTGCTCTTCGCCGTGTATTCTGCCTTCGCCGAAGCAAGATTCGCATTTCTCGCGTATCACTTGTCCCGAACCGTTGCAGGTACTACATGCAGATATATTAACAAACTGCCCGAACATAGAGCGTTGCACGTGCCTTACTTGACCTGAACCGTTGCAGGTTGGACAAGTAGTTGAGCCGGAACCGGCTTTGGCACCGCTTCCATTGCATGACTTGCATACCACGTGTTTTTTCAGCTTTAGAGTTTTTTCAACTCCGGTAGCGATTTCTTCCATAGTGAGCGGTAACTGTATTTTCAGGTCACCGCCGCGCTCACCTACACTGCGCCTTTGCGAACCGCGTCTTCTGGAATTGCCTCCTCCGAAGAAATCATCAAAAATGCTTCCACCGCCGCCGCCACTGAAAATATCTGCAAAATGTGAGAATATATCATGAATATCGGTATAGCTTCCGTAGTCCTGACCCATACGCATACCCTGATGACCGAATCGGTCGTATCTGCTTCGTTTATCCTGGTCACTCAGAATTTCATAAGCTTCAGTTGCTTCCTTAAATTTTTCCTCAGCCTCATGATTATCGGGATTGCGGTCAGGGTGGTACTGCATAGCAAGCTTGCGGTAATTTGTTTTGATTTCCTCAATCGAAGCTGTTTTATTTATACCGAGTATTTCGTAATAATCTCTTTTTGCCATTAATTTTCCTATTTTGTGTTATTGTACAATGTCATCCTTAAGTGATCGGCATGGGACTAATTGCTCTGTCCCGCCGATGTAATCACTTTTGCATGACGTAAAACTTTATCCCGAATCATAAAACCCGGCTGAACAACCTGAACAACACATCCTTCCGGTAGTTCGGAAGGTATATGCATAATAGCTTCCTGTAAATTCACATCAAAGGGTTTACCGACAGCATCTTCCATCGGTTTTACACCGGCATTTTCAAACATTTTCAGCGTCTTCTGCATAATCAGTTCAAAACCGGTTATTAACGATTCGTAATCGGTCTTTTGTTTGCCAGCATCTAATGCGGCAAACATATCATCGAGCAAGGGCAGAAACTTCAAAAGCAAATGCTCATTTGCATATTCAACTAAGTCTTGCTTCTCTTTCAGAGTACGTTTTCGGAAGTTCTCCATTTCAGCCGTAATCCGTAGTGCTTTATCACGGAATTCATCCCGCTCTTTTTCTAATTGAGTTAATATTTTTTCAATATTTTCGGTTTCAGTTTCATTTTCCATATTATCATCCATATTTTCTGGCGAATTGTTTTCTTCGTCAGATTCATTATTTGTTAAATTCTTTTTCTGCTCTTGGTTTCGCTTATAGTTATTGTACAAATCCTTAACCTTGTTTCCGGCAGATTTCATCGTTGTGTTTCCATCATTTTCAGTCTTTTCGCTCATTTATGCCTTCTCCTGAAAAAAATTATAACATTAGCTATAAAGTAATGAATTGACGATTTAATTTATTTTTATTGCTTATTAGATGAACAAAGACGATCTTAAAATAAAACAGGCTTTCCCGTAAAGGAAAGCCTGTTTTTCAATTTATTATCTACGGATGATTATTTTACAATCACCATTCTATTAACAAAACTTCTCGTGCCGATTTGTACCTGATACCAGTATATACCGCTCGGTAGATTTGATGCATCAAGTAAGAAATCATGCTGTCCGGCAGAATAATTCTGACCGCCCAGAGTTTTTACTTCAGCACCCAGCGAGTTAGTGATTCTGATATTTAAATAGTTTTCGACAGGAACGTTAACTCTGATGGTTGTTCTGTCATTGAACGGATTGGGGAATACCGAAATACCGTTCAACAAAGCATCACCGTCATTAACACCGACAAATACCTTTGTCTTGAACTGCCATACCTGAGACCAGTTTCCGTTACCTGCTTCGTTTCTACCGCGGACACGCCAGAAATAATCAGTTTCATAATTCAGATTCTGAGCTGTATTAGTCTGATTATATGAGTCATCGTCCACTACAATAGAAGACGGGGTAAAGCTATTGCTTGTAGCAAGCTGGAACTTATACTGCACAATGCTCTGACTTGCCGACGGCAACCATGCAAACGCAATATTGACATCAACATTATCAAGATTGTTCGCAGGAGTCAGTAATGTCGGCGAACCCGGAAGAACGTCAACCACTCTGAATGCCCAGGTATCCGAATATGCTGTTTCTCCACTGTCGTTTATAGCAGATACATGCCAATAGTATGTTTTATAATTCTCAAGACTACCAATGTTATAAGAAGTAGAAGACAGAGTATTCAAATCATACAAATTGTTTACGAACAAATTATTAGGAGAAACCTGCAAATGATATGTCAACGCATTGGTAGAAGTTCTCCAGCGCAGTGCTAGTGCCGTAGGTACAGCTTCTGCATTGTCGCCCGGGAACAGAAGAATCGGTATTGCCGGACCAGCAAGATGCGTTCTGAATGTCCAAACTGTTGACCATGGGCTTGCACCCTCTGCATTTTTAGCTCTTACTCTCCACCAATAATTGGTTTCTGAAGTTAAGTTAGATACCAGATAATTTGAAGCGGATTGTTCAATTCCGCGTAATATGGTTGTGAAAGAAGAACTAGAGGCTAATTGATATTCGTAAGTTGTAGCTCCGGATACAGTGTTCCAGTTAAACATAATTTGCGACGGTTGGCCTATGGCACCGTTAGCAGGCGATACAAGAGTCGGAGCAGATAATACTGTTCTGAATGACCATATATCAGAAAAAGTACTTGAGCAAGGTGACATTGTTGCAGAAACTCGCCAGTAGTACTGAACGTTGTAATTCGGCATTACTACGTTATAAGTAGTAGATGAAGTTGATATATCAACAAGCTTGTTAGTAAATACCGGGGTATCAGAGACCTGCAGATTATATAAAGCTCCTGGTGTAACGCTCTGCCATACCAAAGGTACATTCAGCGGATATCCTCCTGAATTGTTCGGTGGCGACAGTAATGTCGTTATAGGTATGTTCGATTGGAAATCCCAGGGTGCAGACCATTCGCCGACATTCCCGGGTTCATCAACCCTTACACGCCAATAATAAGTACGTAATGCTGCAAGATTTTGTACATCGAAGAATAAATCCTGAACATCTCCCTGATTTACAAACAATGATGTAAAAGTTGCATCGGGGGATACCTGTATTCTGTATCTTGTTGCCGTCGGGACAGCACTCCAAGTAAACCTGTAATTCACTGGTGTGCAAGTTCTGTGGTTAATAGGCTGACCAAGTGTAACAGGTCCGAATACTGTTTTAAAGCTGAATGTGTTAGAGAAATCAGATTCACATGTTGTATAGGACGAACTTACACGCCAGTAGAAAACTGTATTGTATTTTGTTGGCGGTAAATTAATTGTATATGAAGTTGACGTTATATTTGCAACATTCACATCCATCCCGGTAAACTGCGGATTATCAGCTACTTGAAGATGATAAGAGCTTACGGGACTAACAGCGGTCCATGATAAACTTGTAGAAAAAGTTATTGAGTTTGTACCGTTCAAAGGAAGCAACGGAGTTGGAACCGGCTGTTGTGTTGTGAACGAATTTGAACTTGACCAAGGTGTATAACCGCAAGCATAATTGCTTCTGACTTTTACCCAGTACTGTTGACTACTCGTCGGTAGATGGTAATTAAAGGTGTTAGAAGTTAATGCTGTATTCTCATACACAAGATTTGCCGGACCTTCAGTAGCTGAATTATAAATTTTAAGATGATAATTCAATGCCGGAGGTGTAGCAGTCCAAGTAAACGAAGCATTCTGCGATACGCAGGAGCTTGCATGTGCCGGACTTGTAATGCTCGGAGTTATCGGAATTGTAGTAAACGTTTTCGAAGAACCCCATCCTGACCAGCAACCATCGCCGACATATCTATTGGATTGCATCCTTATATAATATGTCGTATTATAAGTTATTGTTGTGCTTGTAAGCGAAAAAGTAGATGAGTTCAGAGGACCTGAATCATAAACTAAAGAGCCTGCATCGAAAGTAGATGAAGTATTAATTTCAAATCTAGTCTCACTGGCAAGAAATGGAGGCACCCATGCCATTTGGCCGTCAATCGGTGCACAGGTAATTCCATTAGCCGGTGCAACTAATGTCGGCTCCGGAGTAATTGTCGAAAATGTTGATGCAGTGCAGTAAATATTTGACCCGGAGGTAAATGATGTACTTACACGCCAGTAATAAGGATTCGCATATTTCGGAATCGTTACGGAATACGTTAAGGATGTCGCCGAAAGTCCTGTAACGTTTGTTACTAAATACGGTGATGTAAATGTCGAAGTTGTACTTACCTGTATGCCGTAGGAATCAATTGGTCCCCCCGCATCCGGCGCAACCCAGGTAAATGTTAATGATTGAGGAACACATACCACATCAACAGGGTAAGTTAACGTTGCAGAATTATCTGCAAACGCACTCTGAGTAAGCAAACCCGTTAATGTAAGTAAAACCAAAACAAAACTTGTTTTTAAGAATCTCATAAAACCTCCTGATAAAATAAATTTATTATTACTTTCTTTTATGTATTTCATTGTTAAGTCTCCGCATATTAATTTGTTAATCATCTTCTTTGTGCAATCATATTGACACTAATTCAATATATGTGCAAATATTTTCACTTCCAATAAGTGAAAACGTAATAAACCTATATATATTATATAAGGTTATCAATATTCGTGCCAGAAAGCAGAATTTAACCAATAATGTGATATATATAAATTTATACCATTGGTATCTTTGAGAATTTTACTTTGAAAGTCCATATTTTGTCCCCCGACTTACCTTCAAAGATTTGTTTGGAACCGATAAACACGAATCATAAATTTGGCTAAATAAACTACTATATAGTTCATATCCCAAAAACCTGACTATG
>JBAYGQ010000093.1:0-7696 GCA_041666585.1 Bacteroidota bacterium | reverse complement strand
GAAAGCTCTCCATGTAACGTTGTGCCGCCTTGAACCAAACCATCTCCCTACCAAACATATAAGCCCTCTTACGCATTGCATGACGGCTTTGTTCATCGTCCAATAACCTGATAACCTGCTCCGCAAGGGCATCCGGATCCCTAAAAGGTACCAGAACCCCACGTTCATCTGCAAGCATTTCTTCTGCATACCAGTATGGTGTCGAAATTACTGCCTTTCCTGCTCCCACAGTATATGCTAAAGTGCCGGAAGTAATCTGAGCCTCATTAAGATAGGGCGTGATATAAATATCAGCAGCTCCGATAAACTTAATAAGTTCCTCTATACTTACAAAACGGTTATAGAATATCACCTGACTCTCTACACCTTTTTCAGATGCTAACCATTGTAAAGATAATCGGTAAGTTTCTCCTTCATGGCGCCTGACCGAAGGATGAGTCTCTCCGAGTACAATATAAACAACATTAGGATATCGTTCTAAAATTATTGGAAGTGCTGAAATAACATTTTCAATACCCTTACTTGGCGACAGCAATCCGAAGCTGAGTAATACGATTTTACCTTCCACTCCGAACAGGTCCTTGTGAAAACTCGGGTCAACGAATGGAACATCGGGAATGCCGTGGTGAATCAGGTCAATTTTAGCTGAAGGTACTTTATAAACTTCCTTCAGAAATTCTGAACCTCGCTCACTCATCACAATCAATCTATCCGAGAGTGCCGCAACTTTTTCCAACACCCTACGCTGATCCGGATTAGGGTCGCGCAAAATCGTATGTAATGTTGTTACTATAGGCATACGCAATTCCTGTAAAAGAGCAATGATATGGCTTCCTGCCCGACCTCCGAAAATACCATACTCGAATTGAAGGCATACTATATCTACATTATTAATATTCAAAAAATCGGAAGCCCTGCGATAAGATTCAATATCCTTTTCGGTCAATTCAAATCTAACGCGGGATGGATAGTCATACCCTTCCTCAACGTCATTGACCGGCAATGCAATACAAGCTACTTCAGGATATTCGGTCGCAATGGCTTCACTCAAATCGGTAGTAAATGTAGCTATACCGCATTGACGCGGCAAGTAATTGCCGATGAATGCAATTCGTTTAATTTCAGTATTTATAATTTGTTTTTTACTCATAAAATTCTCAAATTGTTTAAATTTCTTATTCTACGAGCCTATCAATATTTAGACTTATTGTTAATCATATTATGCATTATTTTAGGCTCTATATCTTTTTCTTAACAAAAATCACCCAAGCGAGCAGGATACTGAGAACAAGAAAGAGCTGTGCGGGAATCCACATCCAGCTTATACCGCTTGTCCAACCGTTACCCGTCATTACACCGTTTTTCATCATCGAAGCGTTCATCATCATACCTCCGTCTGAAATTGTTACCGACAATGCACCTCCGCAGAACAGCAGAAATAGCACTATCATAGCAATAAAAACGATGATCAATGGTTTGTTTTTATATGTTTCCATTTCATTTACCCACTTTCAGTATTGGGACGTTTTCGTTCTTCCTGCAACAATCCGCGTCCATTTATTGTCAATTCAAAAACAAAAATTACAGTATTCAATAAAAATTATTTCGTAACTTTTAACGGAACTACTCCTGCCATTTCACCTATAATATTCACCAATTCAGAGCCGGCAGGAATCACTATTTTAGCATTGTTTTCAAGCGAAGATTCAAGAGCTTCCAACTTCCTCAACAATTGGGCATTACCTACAAAATATTGGTCAGCAGCTTCATTCACTAATTTAATTGCGGCGGCATCTCCTTCTGCATGAAGTATTTTGGATTGCTTATAACCTTCGGCTTCCTTTATCTTTGCACGTTTTTCACCGTCTGCAACTGTTTCCCGTGCAGATGCAAAATCAATAGCCGCTACTTTTTCATTTTCGGCTTTTACTACTTTATTCATTGTTTCCTGAACATCGGACGGAGGGTCAATTTCCTTCAATTCTGTGCGGACTATTTCAATACCCCAGCTATGAGTTTCGTCAAGAAGAGTTTTGTGCAACTCTGCATTAATTTTACCTCTTTCACTGTTGGCAGATTTCAAAGTTAAAGTACCGATAATATTTCTCAACGTAGTCCGTGCTAAATTGACAATCTGATACATGTAATTATTTACATTGTAAATTGAATTTTTCACACTCTCTTCGTCGGATTTTACTTTGAAATAAACCTGTGCGTCAACCCTTGCATTTAAATTGTCATTTGTAATAATTTCCTGAGGCTCTGCATCAATCATTGATTCTGTTACGTTAATTCTGAACATCCGTTCAATGAACGGAAAAACCCAGTGAAATCCCGGATTTGCAAAGCGGTTGTATTTTCCTAATCTTTCAGTCAATCCTCTGTGTGTCGGTCTTACAATTCTGATTCCTGACAGAAATATCAATACTAAAACGATTATAACATAAACAAGAACATTCATTTCTAACACCAATATAATTTTTTAAAAATTCTCTATACATTTTCTTTTGTAACAGCCAATTAAAATTCATTTTTTCGAGTTCATTAACTACAATTCCTTTTTGATTCTATTTAATTTCAATTCCTAATAAATCAGCAAGTCCGGTGCGGTATGCAAACCACATATACTGAATAAAAGTATCATCTTTATTTCGTGAGTACCGCACTTTACCTAAAACCGGCGTATCTGATTTGTTAACTTTAGTTTCTCCGTTAATTACGAATGTATTTGCCCAAAAAGATCTGATTTTGTTCATAAATCCCTTTTCACTTCCTGTTCTGGTGTCAAGCAGTGCTAACTTTAAATTATTATAAATCCCGCGCACATAACCTCGTGCGTGCCCGTCATTCACTTGTATTTCATAGCTCAGCGACTGAACATCTCCGGATTTGACGCGATAATGTTCTGCAATCTCAAGAAACGGATTAAGCCTTACAGCATTCATTACACCGAGTGAACCTGAGTATCGCAAAGCAAAATTCGGTGTTGAAAGCGGGATATGTATCATTATTTCCGACTTTCCTGTACCCATAAAAAGTGCAGTTGCCTGAATAACTGCTGTATCACCATTTTTACTATCGTTACTAAAGCCTCTTGCAAGCATTTCTAACTTGTCAATTGCAATAACAGCAGGTTTTGCATTGGCTGAATAACTTTCACAATACCTTACCTGCCCGTTTAAAATTCGCATACTGTCTAAATGTATTTTTTCTTTTATCGTAGCCAGTATCTCATTCGGAAAAAGTGTTTTAGTCGGAAACCGCTCGTATGGTTTGTACATATTAACCAGAACATCAATTTCAATATCCCTTAATTGTATAAAACGCGCCTTATATTTGTCTCCTCTGATTAGTCCTCTGCAGTCTAATCCGTTTACCTTAAGTTTGGGCATAATTGTACTGAGTCTCGTTCTTCTGAACTTGCATTCATCAAAGAACTGATTGTCATCCACCAAAGGATGTATTTCAAAATCATTTGCGACTAACTCGGAATCTTTTACTGATATAGCGAGACCGCCATAATGACATTCATAAGCTAAACCCGGTTTAGAGGCATCGATATAACTTTCTATATACTTTACATACCCGTCTGAGATACTGAGGCTGTCAATCCGGATTTTCTCCTTAATTGATTTTAGCATCTCATTTGCAATTTTATTATCAGTAGTATCTGCTTTAACAGGTTTATCTGTGTTGACTATAACATCAAGTGATGCACCGCTGATTTTGATGAAATCCGTTCGGTATATCTTTCCTTTCAGCAGTCCGTCGAAATCAATTCCGATTAGCTTAAGTTGAGACAAATCTAACCGATACCTTGTCTTTCTGAATTCACTTTCCTTAAAGAATAGTTCATCGTTAACCAAAGGATGCAATTCAATTTCAGTAGCAGAAATCTCAGAATCTTTTTGTGATATTATTAACCGCTCACAACGAAATTCATACAGATTTTTTTCTAATTTTATTACTATCCCCTGTGTTTCAGCAACAGAAGAAGCAAGCGCATCAGGAAAAAGTGATCTGTTCCACAGAAGCTGAAGCCAGGAAATACTTTTAAGAGATGACAAGCCGATACCGGCTGAAAAGGTAGAATCGTCAGAATAAATTTCTGCAGAGCCGATTTCTATGCTGTTTTTAAATAAATTGATATGCAGTTCTGAAATTTTTATCGAATATCCCGGATAAGTACTTCTGAACTCTTTTGTAATTCGGTTTTTAACGTACTTATTTATAAAAAAATCCGGGTAAACAATTAATAAAGCAAGGACTGCTATTACAATCAATCCTGCAATAAGACTTGCAAACAATGCTACATTCAATTTAGACAACCTACCCTGTTTTACAGGTTTATATACAATTTCAGAACACACGTCTTCCCCTGATGATTCTTACCAAAATAACAATTACGGCAATTACCAGAAGAATGTGTATGAAACCGCTCATAGTATATGAACTGACCATTCCGAGAAGCCATAATATTATAAGAACTACAGCGATAATATATAACATAGCCTTTACCTTTTTGTTATTTAAAGAACAAAACTGCAAAAAATCTCCCCGCTGAAACCGGCGGGGGATTTATCATTTATTGATTCATTTTTACACCACTTTTGCGATGTTTATTAACTACAGAGATTTATTTATTGAATTACTTCAACGAATACATTTCTGTTATACATTCTTCCTTCAGGATACCTGTTTTCAAATGTATATTGCATTTTCGTCTGTCCGGTTCCGATTGATTGGACAGCAATTTTTTTGTTTTCTTTACCAAGCTGATCATCTACGATTCTTTTTGCCTGATCGGATCTTTCCTGAGATAGCTTTTGATTGCCTGCTTCATTTCCGATAATATCTGTATGACCATGAATTATAACTGTATTACCTTCGTTCATACCGGGAGTAATTTCCTTTCTGATTTTTGTTTCATATGTTAAAACAGGATCTGATTTATTATAATCGAAAATCATAAGGTATCTGGAGGCATTCTTTATTTCTTTTGACTTGGTAAGTTTAAAATCAACATCTTCGGTGTACTCTTTGCCGTCTTTTGTTGTTACAACTACTTTTGCATTATATCTACCGTTATCAAGACCTCTCATAAGCGGTGCCGGATTTACTCTTTCTCTGTTTGTTGTAAAGGGACCGAAATTCATAGTTTGATTTTCACCCGTAATAGTTATATTCCAGCTTTTGTAAGGCACATTATCACTAATTGCAAAAACCATATCATTATCAATTGAAGATTCATCTCTTATTGTATAAGGAATCGGCTTATACATATTTTCATTAGTAAAAACAAACCCGACTCTTCTGTTCTCATCGTTAATCAGTCCACTAAATGCCGGATCCGTTAATGCGCTACCGGACGGTTTACGAGGTGCTTCCACTTTTATGGATATTCTGTCGGCATCAATTCCGTAATTATTTACTAAATAATTTTTAACTTTATTAGCACAGACTTCTCCGTCTTTTTCTTCGGGGTCACAACCTACTAAAACTAGTTTTTCGTCTGGATTTTTTCTCATCCTGTCGCCGTAAATATTCATTACGTTATAGTAAGTCACCATTAGTTCATTGACATTGGTTTCTTTAACTGTCATCTCGCCTTTTGAAAAATTCCCAAGGTCTGTTTCATTGAAATTCTGTGCATCAGCCCTTGAAAGCATAATGTATCTCGATGGAATTTCCTTGCTGTCTTTATCAAAAAATACATAAGGAAGTATCGGATAATAACCCTTTACATTTTTCGTTAAGATAGTGTTATCGGTAGGCATAATTACAGAAACTTTTTTACCTGTATACGCTTCAACAACTTTTTGCGGAGCGGGTTGTATATACTCTACTCTTGTTACTTTTTCTTCAACAGGATTCCTGAATTCCCATGAAAGTCTGGCGCCCAGCCTTAAAGATAAAGTTGACCAGACATCTGTTACAGAATTCTGTTCGGGGTAGTCTGTTTTTTTCTGGTTGACTATCCACGATGCATCAACAAAAGGAGATAAATACATTGAGGTTTTTTGACTTCTGCTTAACTCAATATCATAAGCAAGCCCTCCTGTTATACCATAAGGAACATCATTGCGGTTAGCTATTTTAACATTGGTTTCTGATACTGCCTCACTATTGACATCAGGCTTATAATCATAGGTTCCATGAATATTGATTGCTAAAATCGGTCCAAAAACAATACTCAAATTTGGTATTAAATTCTGGTCAACCCTTAATAAAAGTTCCCATGAAAGATAGTTCATCTTAGCATCAAACGCAACACCTTTTAGTCTGCCGCTCGGCGGACCTGTTGTTGTATCTTTAATAAGACCGTCTCTTACATCATAAGAAGCACGGAGTTGAATACCCCACCAGCTGTCGGACAGATACTCACCGAATAAACCGCCGTATAATCCCAAACCTTTACCGTCTGAATTGTCTTTCGGGCCATTAGCAGACGTAAAATTCGGATATGGGGTATGCAGATTCTGGTATCCGAGAGATAGCGAATTAAATTGCACTCCTGCGTTTATACCAAAGCGCCATGCCTGGTCGCGGAATTTAGTTTCCTGTGCATTTAATGAACTGAATGTTATTAGTCCTACTAAAAATGCAAGTATGAAACTAACTGTTACTTTGTTTGTGAAATTTTTCATATAATTTCCTGTAAATAAAAAAAAATAAATTTAAACTGCTCTCTTTTTGAAAGTCCAGCTTTCTCTAAAGATATCAGTAACTCATTTCTGATACCGTTTTCTATATCTATTGCCAAACCGTAAACCTAATACGAATCCGGTGAAAATGTTATTCATAACCGCTTTTTATTATAGTTAGAATCATTTTGAACCTTTCGTTAGCTTTAACGATATTTGATGTATTTGCCGGGATAACAATTGATTCGCCTGTATCTAATAATTGTGATTGCCCGTCAATAATTATTTCAGCTCTGCCGTCAATAATTTGAGCAAACGTATCGAAAGGAATAATTTTTTCAATCAACCCTTCGCCGTTGTCAAATGACATTACACTTACATTTCCGGTTGTCTTGTTAATTATTGTTTTACTCACAACCGAATGTGGCTCATATTCAATAATTTCGACCATAATATGTGCTTTCGATTTTTCAACTCCGTTATTTTTCATAATAATTACCTGTTTTCTAATAACATTCAGATATTTGTTTTATATTTAAAATCATTTCTTTATATTAATACTTTTTTCACTTGAGAAAAAATTCGATATTGATTGACCAAGGTCATCCATATTACGATTGAATTTAGTCTTAAATGATTCCCATTGCTCTTTTCCTTCTTCTTTGTATTCTTTCAGATTTTTTTTCATATCAGCAGTTTTTTGCTCTAATTTAGTTACCATTTTCTGATATTTGGTTTTACCGTCTTTTTTCTCATTTGCTATTTTATCTTTTAATTCGGCAATATTTTTCTCATAATCTCTAATTCTGTCTTCCGATTCTTTCTTGAATTTTTCGAATTCAGCCGTGGAATCCTGTACGGTCTTGTCTAAATTTGATTTAGCATCGGAGACATTACTTTTAGATGTTTGTAGATTCTCCCGTGCATCTTCTACTTTTTTAGACCATGAGTCGCATCCGATAAGAATTGTACCTGCTATAAAAGCAGAAGCAACAATGATAATAATTTTATTTTTCATTTCAGCTTTCCTTATTTAGTTAATAAATTCATTG
>JBAYGQ010000092.1:0-7742 GCA_041666585.1 Bacteroidota bacterium | reverse complement strand
TGAAATAAAAGTTGAATCAGCAGTAGATATGTTGAGTTTATTAGTCCAAAAAAAAGAATTTAACTCCAATAACGAATCAATAGTTCTATTGAATAATTTATATTTAATGGAAAAAGCAAAGCTATACCTTTTCTTAGCTCCTGTTACAAGAGGTATCGAAGTAGATATTAAAGCAGATTCCGTTGAAAAGACATTAACAATCAATGGAATCAGTTCAACTATGGATTCTGATAAATCGGAAATGCACATCCGAAGAGTACTAAAAAAACTCGAAGGTATAGAGACAATTATTTTTCCGAATTGGGACAAACAATATTTACAAAAAGAGATAAACTATCATGTTTAAGGATAAAACAAGGATGCTAAAATGAATATCGTAGTTTTATTAAAAATGGTCCCCGACGTTGTCGAGGAGCTGAAAATTGGCGATGATTTCAAGTCACTCGACAGTGATTGGCTTAGGTACATATTAAGCGAATCCGACGAACATGCTTTGGAACAAGCCATCATTCTTAAAGAAAAATACGGAGGCACTATTACGGCTGTTGCCCCTGAAGCACCTGAAGTGGACGATGCCCTTTACAGCGCACTTGCAAAAGGAGCCGACAGAGTAGTAAAAATCAAGGGTGAATGGGATATATATCGTGCGCCCGGTTTGGCATTCGTTTTTACCCGTTTCATCGAAATCAATAATCTTTTAGGCGAGCACACCTTGATTCTATCCGGCTCGCAGGCAATAGATGATCTGGAAGGAGAACTTGTTTACTACCTTGCTGAACGACTCGGATTGCCCGGATGCTGTGTGGTTACATCGGTTCAATATAATTCCGATGGAAACAGTATTACATTGCTTAAAGAATTTTCCGCCGGATTAAGGGGTGAATTTGAAGTATCTTTGCCTGCAGTTATCGGGATACAAGCCGCCGAAAACCCGCCCCGATACATACCGATTGCGAAGATTCGCAGTATTATGAAGACACAAAAAATTGAGGAAATCGAGATACCGCTCGAAGGAGTTCCTCCGGGAATTGCAATTGAAAAATTATTCGAACCGGTTGGTCTCGAAAGAGCTGAGTTCCTCGAAGGAAACCCCGAAGAAGTCTCCCGCAGATTAGTTGAAATTTTTTCTGAAAAAGGTATTATTTAAGGAGGATGAAATGGCAAACGGTATTATCATATATATAGAGCATTTAAAAGGAATAATTTCCGATATCAGCTTTGAAATTCTCGGAGCCGCAAGAAAAATTGCTGATGATACCGGAATGACGCTTTATGCTGTTTTAGCAGGTAAGACGGTGGATTCATTGTTACCCGGATTGGGGAAAGCCGATTTGGTAATTACAATCGAAGATGATTCGCTTGAGATGCCTAATCCCGAAGCAATCGCTGATATATTGAACGATGTCGGTTCTGCAAAAGGAATTACTTTGTTCATGGTTGGCGGGACGAATGTTTCATCGGGTATCGGTGCAATTTTATCTTCAAAACAGAAAATTCCGCTTATTAATCTTTGTAAAAATGTACGCCATGAAAACGGATGTATATTAGCTACCAATCAGCTTTTCGGCGGAAAGATATTTTCCGAAATAAAAATTGAAGATTCAAAAGGAGTTTTCTGCATATATCCCGGCTCCTATAAAAGTGAAGCAGGTAAGTCGGATAAATTTCCTCAAACGGAAAAATTTGATTATAAGCCGAAAGTCAGCAAAATAAAATTCAACAAAATAATAGAACCTGATTTAAGCGATGTAGATATATCAAAAGAAGATATTCTTGTATCTGTGGGTCGCGGCATCGGTAACAAGGATAATATTTCATTAGCCGAGGAATTAGTTGCCGTGCTGGGAGGTGCTGTCAGCGCATCACGTCCGGTAATTGACCAGGGTTGGCTTCCGCTCAATCGTCAGGTAGGTAAATCAGGAATGATTGTTAAACCAAAATTATATTTAGCATTAGGTATTAGCGGCGCACCTGAACATGTTGAAGGAATGAAAGATTCATCTTTAATCGTTGCAATAAACAAAGACCCTGCGGCACCTATTTTCAATTTTGCTCATTATGGCTTATGTGCTGACATTGAGGATATCGTGCCGGTTCTGACTGAAAGTATAAGGAATAAGAAAGGATAGTTTTACTCATTTCATAGGAAAAAAATATGGACCCGGTCAGTATATATATATTCGGAATTCCAGCTTATACCTTATTGTGGGTGATAACATTAATATCATTATTTTTCTTTGTTAAAAGAGCATATAAAATAGTGAGAATCTTAAAAAAAGCTCGCCCGGAGAGCCGTTTCGACAATTTCTCTTCCCGAATAATGAATTTCGTAAAATTCGTTCTCGGTCAGCAAAAGCTATTTAACGAGAAGGCGATTGGACTGCCGCACTTTTTATTCTTTTGGGGATTTGTATTTTATGCTACGTCATTTTGGTGGAATCTTATTCGCGGATTGTTCCCATTTCTACCTATACCTTATGCGGATGAAGTTCCTGTCGTGGGTACTATTCTTGAAATTTCAGGTGTTTTAGTTTTACTGTCTATCATTATTGCTGTAAGCAGGCGACTTTTCTTTCGTCCGGAGCATTTGCAAAAATCCTTTGATGCCGGAATAATTCTTTCATTGATTGCAATTTTGATGATAACATTAATTCTCGGGCAAGGATTCAAAAATACTCAGGAAGCAACTGTGTGGAGTCCCGTAGGAGCACAGGTTGCAAGCTTTTTTGGCGCTATGGAACATTCAAAGGCAGTTAGTTTATATAATTTAATGTGGTGGATTCACATCGTTTCCGTATTGTTTTTCCTTGCGTACATTCCCTATTCTAAGCATCTTCATTTGTTGACTTCTCCTGTTAACGTGTTCCTTCTGAATGAAGATATACCACAATCACTCGACATCAAAAATGCACCCGAGGAAATAACTCAAGGTTCTTCGCAATGGAATGAATTTACATGGAAGCAGATCTTTCAAACATTAACTTGTGCCGAGTGCGGACGCTGCGATAGGGTTTGTCCTGCTTTGAACTCGGGTTATAAACTTTCACCGCGTTCTATTCTGCACGAAATGAAAATTAATCTTTACGATACTGCGTTTAAAAATATTGATGCAGAAAAAGCAGATAAACAGTTAATAGGTGATTACATTTCGGAAGAAGAGCTTTGGCAGTGTACAACTTGTATGGCTTGCATGGAGCGTTGTGCTGTTCTGAATGAGCATCTGACTTCGATAATTCAAATGAGACGCTATCTTGTAGGACAGGGAAATATTGAGGCAACCGTGCAGGACATGCTCCAAAAGATGACAAGATACGGCAATTCATTCGGTCAGTCGGAAAGAAATCGTGCAAAGTGGACAGCCGGATTAGATTTCAAAATAAAAGATGCGAGAAAAGAAGAAGTTGAATATCTTTGGATTACAGGTGATTATGCCGCTTTTGATGTTCGCGTTATGAACCTGACCCAAGCTACTGCCCGGATTTTCAACTGTGCAGGTTTGGATTTCGGTATATTATACGAAGCGGAAAAAAATTCAGGTAATGATGTCAGAAGAATCGGAGAAGAAGGCTTATTTGAGTTTTTAAAAGATAAGAACACACAGATTCTTGAAAAAACTAAATTCCGATATATAGTAACTACTGACCCACATACTTATAATACAATTAAAAACGAGTATCATTTAAATAATGCAGACCGCACAAACGGCAATGCCATTAAAGTTTTTCATTATACCGAAGTAATTGATCAACTGATAAAAAATAGTAAATTAAAGATAAATAAATTTCTGAATCAAACTGCAACATACCATGACCCATGCTATCTCGGAAGATATAACGGGATTTATGAACCACCGCGTTCTATTTTAAAAACAATAGGTGTAAAGGTAGTAGAAATGCCACGGAATCGAAATCAAAGTTATTGTTGCGGAGCCGGGGGCGGCAGAATATGGATGGAAGATAAAACACAAATTAAGGAACGTCCTTCTGAAAGCAGGATTAAAGAAGCTGTTGCATTAAAGGACGTAAGTACCTTTGTTGTTGCTTGTCCAAAGGATATAGCAATGTTTACAGATGCAATCAAGACTACAGGACAAGAGGAAAAATTAGTCGTAAAAGATATTGCGGAATTAGTATGGGAGTCGGTTGCTACTGTTTGATATAATATTGAAATAATAGATATGGAAAAATAATATATTAAAGGAAAAAGAATATGATTGCAGATATTGAATCGTTAAGAGGAGTAACTCTCGAAACGCTTTATGATACTCCTGAAGGACATTTAATCAAAAGCTGTATCCAATGCGGGACATGTGCCGGAACATGTCCGCACGGTGAATATATGGAATATCCGCCGCGTCGAATAATTAAAATGATGCAACTGGGTTTGCTTGATAAAGTCTTCGATTCCGATAGTATGTTGAAATGCGTTAATTGCTATGCATGTATGTCAAAGTGTCCGCGTGAAATTCACCTTACCGAGGTGCTTCTTCAATTAATTAAAGAGCAAACAATCATGCGGCTTCCTGTTGTACCTCAGGAATTGCAAAAGGCTTTGGAAAACAGTTATCGCTATGGGAATCCCATGGGTGAATCGGGACGTAAACGTATCAATTGGGCACAAAATTCAGAAGTTCCGATTCGTATATTGAGCCAAAACTCCGAACCTGTTGATGTACTTTGGTTTGTGGAAAGCTATCCTTCTTATCATCCGAGAGGTCAGGATACTGCAAGAGCAATAGCAAAGATATTCAACAAACTTGATATTGATTTTGCAATTTTGGGTAATGAAGAGAAAAGCGCCGGAGAATGCGGTATGCTATCGTGGGAATCCGGTCTTGCCGAATCACTTGTTGATTACAATATGGCGATTTTCACAAAGTATAAGTTCAAGCGATTAGTAACATCAGATCCGCATGCTTTGGATGCTTTCAAATACCGATACCGGATGTTCGGATTTAAACAGGAAGTAACTCATGTCATTCCATTTCTCTGGCAATTTTTCGACAAATTAAAACCGATGTTAAAAAAGAAGCTTCACTATTCGGTTACATATCACGATTCATGCTGTCTTGGTCGGCATAACGGTTATTTTGAAGAGCCTCGTGAAATACTAAAAGCTATTTCCGGGATAAAAATCACTGAAATGGTTCATAATAGAACTAATGCGATTTGTTGCGGTGGTGGAGGAGGAGGCATGTGGCTTGATACTTATTTCAAATCTCAGAACATGGAGCGTCTTTCTGATATAAGGATTAAAGAGGCAATCGAAACAGGTGCAGAGGTGCTTGCCGTTGCATGCCCATACGAATTGCCGCGATTCGAAGATGCGTTGAAAGTCGCAGGTTACGACGGTAAAATGGTAGTGAAAGATATTACTGAACTCATTTTAGAAGCGATGGAGGACTAATCAAATGGAAAATAAAAACGGAAAAATCAGAATAGGCTTCTACATTTGCCATTGCGGGACTAACATAGCCTCGATGGTAGATGTAGATAAAGTAACCGAATACGCCGCTTCGCTTCCTAATGTTGTAGTATCGAAGCATTATAAATACATGTGCTCCGACCCCGGACAGGAAATGATAATAAGCGACATCAAAGAGAATAATCTTAGCAGAGTAGTTGTTGCCGCATGCTCACCGTTTCTGCATGAAAATACTTTCCGGAATGCTACATTTCAAGGCGGCTTGAATCAATTCTATTTCCAGATGGTAAACACACGCGAGCAAAATGCCTGGGTTCATCTCGATGCTTTAGCCACTACGGATAAAGCCATTGATTTAGTCAGGGCGGCAATTTATAGAGTGGCAGAGCATAAACCCTTAGAAAGAAAAAAAGTACCGATTCATCCTGATGTTCTGGTTCTTGGCGGCGGTATAGCCGGTATTCAATCGGCGCTAACACTTGCTAATGCAGGAAAGAAAGTGTATTTGGTAGAGCGTGAACCAACCATCGGCGGTCACATGGCTATGTTCGACAAAACATTTCCTACATTGGATTGTGCCGCATGTATTCTTACTCCGAAGATGTCATCGGTAAAAAATCATCCGAATATAACACTTTGGACTTATGCAGAAGTAGTCGGCTTAGATGGTTACGTCGGTAATTTTAAAGCTAAAATAAAGCATAAACCAAGATACATTATCGAAGATTTATGCGTCGGTTGTATGGATTGTGTAGAGGCTTGTGTTTATAAAGAACCCCGATTTTTCGATGAATTTAATCAGGGATTATCAAAACGAAAACCTGTATATATTCCTTTCCCGCAGGCAACTCCTCAAATAGTTGTTATAGACCCTGAAACGTGTATTCATTTTAAATCCGATAAATGCAAACAAACCTGCGTTACGGCGTGTGAAAGAAATGCCGTTGATTTACAGCAACAACCAAGTTTCGAAGAAATTGAAGTCGGTACTGTAATAGTAGCAACAGGTTTCCAGACTGTTGATGCACGCAAAGTTCCATATTATGGCTATGGACAATTTCCGGGAGTATATACGGCTCTTGAGGTGGAACGATTGATAAACGCATCGGGTCCTACTCAGGGAGAAGTCGTTTTGAGAGACGGTTCACATCCGAAAACAATCGGAATCGTGCATTGCGTTGGCTCTCGCGACAAACATACCAATCAGTGGTGCTCACGCGTGTGCTGTCTTTATTCAGTCAAGCTCGCTCATTTATTGAAGGAGCATACCGATGCTGAGATATATAATTTCTATATTGATATGCGTACACCGGGCAAGATGATGGAGGAGTTTTACAACCGCATTGCAGAAGAAGGAATGAAATTCATTCGCGGACGGGTGGCAGATATCTATCCTGATAGGGAAGACCCACAACGGAAGCGGCTGATAGTAAAGGCAGAAGACACATTGATACAGGAAATAATTAAGATTCCCGTTGATATGGTTGTCCTTTCTACGGGATTAGAACCCCGAAGCGATGCTCAGGAAGTAAGACGAATGCTGAATATAGCATGCTCGAGCGAAGGTTTTTATATAGAACGCCACCCGAAGTTGGCTCCGGTCAACACATTTACCGACGGTATTTTCTTAGCAGGTTGCTGTCAGGGTCCGAAAGATATACCCGATACGGTAGCTCAGGCAGGTGCGGCGGCGGCAGAGGCTCTGGCATTAATTGATAAAGGATTCATAGAAATCGAACCGATTACGGCATTCATCAACGAGGAAGAATGTTCCGGATGCAAGTCCTGTGTTCCGCTTTGTCCATACACGGCAATTTCATTTTTAGAAGAAACGAAAAAAGCCGTCATTAATGAAGCTTTATGCAAAGGTTGTGGGACTTGCGTTGCGGCTTGTCCGTCAGGTTCTATATTGCAGAATTTATTCGAAGATGATGAAATATTTAGTGAAATAGAAGGAATATTGAATTTCAGAAACATTCCGATGGAGATGAGCAATGCATAATATCAATACAGATAAACAATGGACACCTAAAATAGTCGCATTCTTTTGCAATTGGTGCACCTACACGGCGGCAGACCTTGCCGGAGTCTCAAGAATCAAACATGCTCCGAATATTCGCGTAATTCGAGTTATGTGTTCCGGTAGAGTTGACCCGCAATTCATACTTGACTCATTTGCAAAAGGAGCCGACGGTGTGCTGATCGGCGGTTGTCATCCTGGGGATTGTCACTATATTGAAGGCAATTATAAATGTATGCGCCGATTTCAGTTTTTAAGTAAAATGATAGCCGACATGGGAATCGAACCTGACAGATTT
>JBAYGQ010000091.1:0-7827 GCA_041666585.1 Bacteroidota bacterium | reverse complement strand
CAGGTCCGGAACTAAGTAAAATGAGCGATACCGCCTTGCTCAAACGTGTGGCTGATGTTGATGTTTTCGCTGAAATCGAACCTAATCAAAAAGAGCGAATTATTATTGCACTCAAAAAAGCAGGAAATGTAGTCGGCTACATGGGTGACGGCATTAATGATGCTTCTGCGATTCATGCCGCCGATGTCGGAATTTCAGTTGACAGTGCCGTGGATGTTGCCAAGGATGCAGCAGATATTGTCCTGCTTGAAAAAGATCTTGGTGTTTTAGTCCAAGGTGTTCGGGAAGGAAGAGCAACTTTTTCCAACACTCTAAAATATGTGTTCATGGCAACCAGTGCCAATTTCGGGAACATGTTCAGCATGGCGGGAGTATCTCTGATTCTGCCGTTTCTGCCATTACTACCCAAACAGATTTTACTTACAAACCTCATGACGGATTTCCCGGAGATGACGATTGCAACAGACAGTGTGGATAAAGAATTGATTGACTACCCCAGACGCTGGGACATAATTGCAATACGCAAGTTTATGATTACTTTCGGCATAGTAAGTTCGGTATTCGATTATCTAACCTTTGCTGTACTACTGCTCGTCCTGCATGCTACAGAGATTCAGTTCAGAACCGGTTGGTTCATAGAATCGGTTGTTTCTGCATCAATGATTGTACTTGTGATTCGAAGCAGAAAACCTTTCTTCAGAAGTCAACCCGGGAAATATCTGTTAATTGCGACTTTGTCTATTGTTGTTTTAACATTGATTTTACCCTTCACTACTCTTGCAAGGGTATTTGGATTCAGTCCGTTGCCGGTTCCGTTCCTACTGCTAATTGGAGTAATTATATTATTTTATATTTTCACAGCAGAAATAGTAAAAAAGATTTTTTATAAGAATGTGAAACTTTAAACAGGAAAAACGTATTAAAGTTGTAATGAATTAAAAAATAATAATAAATTAAAAGTGCGGTGTCAGCACTATAATCACTGACGAAACTAATATGAAAGCAAAAATTCAATTTTTGGTGTTGAGTGTTATATTTTTATTTACTACAAAAGTAAATGCACAAATTTTCTATCAGGATATTAACCCTGATATAGTGTTGGATTCCTGGAATTCGAAAGATATAAACATAGACTCAACGGTGAGCAGCGCATTGTCCTACGGAGACCCGGGAAATCTGACAATATGGGAGGAGTTTAATTCACGCATTGTCATCAATGCATTTTCCGATTGCGAAGTTATTATCAGCAACGGCTATCCTGCGGCATTGAATCTTGATGCTGTTATTTCTTCAGGAGGCAATTGGGTTCAACCGAATTATGCAGTCCTCTATGACGGCTCTAAAGGCAACTGGAAGGGTGCGGTTGATAAATATCTCGGAGTACGGGTGAAGAAAGGTGCAGACTGGCTCTACGGCTGGATTCGCTTAGATGTGAATAGTACAGGTTCAGCAGTTACAATAAAAGATTATGCCTGCAACCGAAAAGCAAATTCTTCAATTAATGCAGGGCAAAACTCGAATACGGGCGTAGATGACCTTTTGGGCTATGAGTCTAATTTGGTTTCTATTTATCCGAATCCTTTTAATTCGTGGACAACAATGACAATATCTTCAAAGTACGTATCTAATACTACCTTGCTCATTTATAATACTTCAGGTAATGTAGTTAAGATAATAAATAATATTTCAACAAACCAAATAATAATTGATAGAAGAAACCTTAGTTCAGGGCTATACTTTTATCAATTAAAACAAGGCAATTACATAATTGTATCAGGAAAGTTAATAATTGCCGATTGATAAAAATAATATTAAAAAGTCTAAATATATTTGTAGTTAAATTTTTACAAACTTAATTATTTTATCTCCGAGTTTAATTAAATATAATCCCGGATTCAAACGGCTTAGGTCAATACTCTGTTTGTAGATATTATTGATGGACATTAGTTCTCTGCCCATCATATCAAATATATTTATTTCTCCGGAAAAACCGGAGATTGATATGAAATCCGAAGTCGGATTTGGATATAATTCAATATTTTTTTCACGGTTTTCATTTACACCACTAGTTGCTTTACCTTGAGCAAGCTCTTTTATTGTTTCATAAGTTTGAAATTCCGGTGCAAGAGCGTCGTAGATTCTGTATTTTCCCCAAGCAAGTTGGGTAGTAATTTCGCTATTTCCCATATAACCGCCATGAATGGGATATACAAAATTCACACCCAATTTTGTAAACGATGAATCGAAAGTTTTTAATACTTGTCTTTGCTCTTCGGTACTCAGTTTCTGGCTGAACATAACAGTTTGCGATGAATCGAAAGCCCAGTCTATGAAAGCAAAATTAGGAGTTTCACCGTAAATCTTTTCTGTAGCCGGTATTTCCAAATTCCATCTTGAACTATCTAATTTTTTGTTAAGAACTTCTTGATTAAATGGAGCAGTTGTAATAAAATCCAAATCAGGCGGAGTATAAGGAAAGTCTAATCCTTCAATTTTAGCCATAACGAAAGCACCGGACCAACTTCCTACATAAATATATTTTCCTATTGAATCGCCGTATTTATGTATTTCATCAACAATTTTCGATGCAGACTCTATGGATTCTTTTACGGATGGATGGTTGACATCCCTTGTCAATTGGGCTAAGAGCTTAACTTGAGTATAGAGCATATCTATCCAAATACCGTCAGCACCGCAATCTATCTGCTTTTTTGCCCAGCTCAAAAGAAGTTCCTTAACTTTGGGATTAGTTATATCCGGTAAATAAGCCACTACTTTTTGCCATTCATATTTATCAACTTTTCCGCCATAAGGATGAACTTCATACCATGAGCTTTGGAATTGTTCTTTAGTAACAAAAGTATCGTTACTCTTAATGTTCCACTTCTGAGGGTCAAGAGCCATACCCCAAGTCTCATCCGTAGAATATATTTTTCCTGAAATCGGATTATAATCAATTCTACCCAGAGTTTGTGTAGGAATGGCACCGATAAAAATCATATCAGGTATTTCGTTTTTAATCGTAGAAATCCATCGTTTTAATTCTTCGTAATAGTGTCCTGATTTTCTTAGAGCCTCAGCCGCTTGTTCGATTGTACTTCCATTCGGTGCAAGCTCAAGCAATTCGATAGGGATACTATCAGGAGAGTTTACTACAGGCGCCCATTTCCAAAATCCTCTGAATATTAAATCTGCCTTTGTCTCTTTGAGAATATTGATGGTTTCGTCTATGCTTCTGCCTATTTGAACCCCATCGGTTATATTTTCATAAAGTACGGCAACTTTGACGCGTGCAAGTGCAGTATCTTTGCAAATTGATTCGTTTTGAAAGCCAAAAACAAATAATACAAGAGATAAAAATAAAATGGATTTTACATGATTCATAATTTTATTCGGGTTTATTTATCTTTTTATAATCATTTTCTTAATTTCGCTAAATCCACCAGCGGTCAGTCGATAAAAATATACGCCGTAAAGTAAATCTTTTGTATCTAAGACAACTGAATGTATGCCAGGGTTTAACTCGGCATCAACAATAGTTGTTATTGTCCTACCAAGAATATCCGAAATTTTTAGAGATATTTTTGCTGTATTTGGTAAAAGGAAACGGAATGTTGTTGTCGTGGTGACAGGATTCGGATAATTGTTGTATAATATAATTTCCCTTGATGCTTTTTCATAACTTTCATAAATTTCAGTACTCTCAAAAGACTCAACAAACACAGGATTTTCCCCGAGAGTCAGCATAGCAGTTCCATCGGTCGCAGTAAGAGTATCCTTTCTGAAAGCAGTCGAATAATCAGTAACTTCCGCACCTGCTCTATACTTCGGAACAGCTTCAGTAATAATGATATTTTTGCTCTTTAAGCCTGTTATTTCGACTTCCCTTGTTTTACCCGCAGTGTAAGTCGAATCAAGAAAATAATCCCACCAGACGACAAAAATTGAATTACCGTTTTTATTGAATTTGTAAATATAGTAATTACTAACAGTATCTTCAACTACGGTCTCGACAGCTTTCCAGTCGCATCCTTCTAATTTTTCTGTCATCAATTTGTAAGTATAATATGCAAGTTTTTTCACACCTCTACCGAGGTCGTTTGCACCGTCACCTTCATAAATAAGTCCTGTGTGGTCGAAGTAGCCGTCGTCATGCTTAAAACCTTCCATTAATCCGAAAGCCGGAAATATCTTTTTAATTCCTAATGCAAGCGGATAGATATAGCGTTTCAAGAGGTCTCCCGCCTGTTGTGCTTCTGTTTGGAATGTCCATTTATGAAAAGGGTCATCAGCAGGGTCACCGCTATAGGTTCCCATTTCAGTAATCCAAACAGGGATACTCCCGTAGCCGTTTGCCTGGAGTCCGTTATGTATTATTGCTAGATTTTTTCCCATTTTCCGGTAATCACCGGTAGCAGTACCGTACCAGTGAAAATCAAAAATATCAATATATTGTCCTTTTAGAGCCTGAAGTATCGGCATATAAGTAGAAATGAAGTTCCCGGGATAATTATCCGGCATCCCCCCCACTCCTCCGATTAGTACAGAGCAATCGGAGCAGGCATCTTTTATAGCTTGATACGTTATCCTCTGAAGTTTCGGAAAATCCTTGAGCTTTAAATTAATTTCATTGCCTATCTGCCAATATCGAATAGGAACCTTAAGTCCGGGCATATCCTCATTACCGTCGCCGTCGTATCTTTCCACTGTAGCTCTTACAAATTCAGCATAAGCAATAGTATCGACAGGCAAGTAGGAATTCGGCAATGAATAATTTCCCGGATTAAGTCTCGGCTCCACATCAATGTTTCCCAAAATATTTATACCCTCGGGTACCACTTTATACTGAGCATCGTTAATCGTCCAATCGTAAATTTTATTTTGAAGGTCAGGCTGAATAATCATCCAGAATGAATAGACTGGCGGGCGATGCCAGCGAATACCGATATCCTGTGCTTCCCGAAATGATTGATTCTGAAGCGGTCCGATTGATGCAGGATGTAATCCGAATGGTGAATCTTCATACAAAAGCTTCTGTGCTGTACTTGTAAATGATGACAATGAAAATAATACCAACATAAGAAGAATTTTTAGAGCCACATTTTCTATTCCAATATTTGTAATATCATTTTCTTTAACTAATAAGGGTTCTGCTTGGATTAAAATAAATGAGTCACACGAATAAAAACACAGAAATCGAAAAATCGTTGCATTTTATTACATATAAATATAAGAAAATATAGTTAATAATAAAATTGTTTCCCTATGAATTGTCGGTTGGTTTTGCTAATTTAGGAAGTGAAAATGCTTATTTTACCTTGAAAGGAGTGTTTATGACAGCAAATGGAAAAACGAAACTCATATTTGTTTTTTACTTGTTAATCATGATTGTTGCTTGTTCCGGCGGCTTTTCCGATAAGGCGGAACAGGAGGTACATAATATTAAAAATGTTATATTAGAACAGCAGAATGCCTGGAACAAAGGAGATATTAGCGCATATATGCAGGCTTATTGGAACTCCGATTCTCTACTATTTATAGGGAAAAACGGTCCTAAGTACGGATGGCAGACCACTCTTGGTAATTACAAAAAAAGTTATCCTGATAAAGAAACAATGGGACAACTTAAATTTACATTTCTTAAAATTGAGATACTATCCCCTATTAATGCAGTTGTAATTGGAAAATGGGAACTCACAAGGCAAAACGATAACCCTAAAGGACATTTTTCTTTGATTATGAGAAAAACTGACGGAGTGTGGAAAGTGGTAATTGACCATAGTAGTTAATAATTATTAAGAATACAAATTATTTTCAGATTTTTTGAGACCTTTTGCCTTTTAATGTGTCTTTGTATATAGAGGAGTGTACACATTTAAAAAAAGATGTTTTATGAAAACTGCTTTTAAAAATTTGTTTCTGTTTATTTTGATTTTGCTCACCGCTTTTAGCTTTAGTGTTGCCGGTGAAACTGCCTTGTCGAGCGGTAGCTGGACAGATTATGGCAACTATCGTGAAAATTCTGCACAAGCCGGAAGGTTCACTTTGCTCAAGTACTCACCCGACGGAAAGTACATCTATTCCTTTGGAACTGACTCCATTATTCGCAAATGGGACAACGAAAGCGGAGAAATTCTGTTCGAAAATAAATGCCCTTATCTTGACAGCTCTAAGGGAATAGAAAGATACGGATTTGCTGATATTTCGCCTGACGGTAAGTATGTTCTTGTATCGCACTGGATGCAGAATATGTATGAAGTAACGGCGGAACTTCTGATGTACGATTTAAACACAAAGCAGGTGAAATTCTCTGCCCATCCTCCGTTTAGCTTGATTCCGTACGGTTCTCCGGGACCTCCGGTTTATGTTTTCGGAGCAGGTATTTGGGGAATGTTTTCATTCGACGGTTCTGTGTTTGTGGGAAATGTAAATCTGAGCCTTGAATATTCGCTTTATACAGAGACCGGTTCGCATACTTTGATGAACTCTTCGGACGGCACACAGATTGGTAAAAGCAAAGGCGGCTCCTTAAGGATGCAGGCTATATCCAAGGATAACAAAAATTATGCATATTTTTTTACAATTTCCTACGATTATAATACTCATTTTCCGAGTGTGTACGGGTTAAGACTTAATGATACCAACGTATATCTTAACAATTATATAGACAATTTAGCTTTCACAAACGACAGTAAAAATCTTGCGTGGATAGCCAATGATTTAAACAGACGCACTCTTCTCCGTTGGGACACCGAGAAAAATGAGAAGTTACCTGAAACTTTATTCGAGCAGGTTGATGGGTTCTCAGCAAATATGCTTTTCACAAACGATGATAGATTTTTTGTATCCGAGACCGGCTCAGGCATTGCATTCTATCAGTATCCCACGGCTGTTAAAGCTTTCGATATGAACTTCGATTTTATGCAGAATTATGCAAAAATGAGTATGAATCCTGTTCTGAACGAAATTGCCGTCGGCGGCAAAGACGGAGTTCTGCGAATTATAAAACTTGATAAAGCCGGCCAGGAGCTTGTTTCTGTGTTCAGAGCGGATACAACCGTTGTGCTAAAAAGCACTGCACTCGGATTCAAAGATTATTCCTACGGCGAGCCTGACGACTGGCTCTGGGACTTCGGCGACGGCACTACTAGCACAGAGCGGAACCCGCAACATACTTATAATCAGTCCGGTACTTTTACCGTTTCTCTGATTGCAACAAAAAGCACAGTTGCGGATACTTCAATAAAAGTGAATTATATAAGAGTAGATGAGCCGACCGGAGTAAGCGACCTGACCGCAGATAATATGTACTCAGTCAATCCCAATCCCGCTTATGATTACATTGAACTGCCTTTGAATTTACCTGAAAATACTGATGTGATAATTTTTTCTGCACTCGGTACGCAAATGTACACTGGCAAAGCTAAGGGAAGGATTGATGTGAGCGGCTTTTCACCCGGAGTATATTTTATAAAAATTCAGACTAAAGTATGTAAGTTTGTGAAGATATAGAATAAAATAAACAGGTATAACAATGAAAAGAATATTAATACTGCTCTCTTTCATGTTTGCATTTTCGAATGTTGCATTTACGCAGTGGGAGGCGTGTAATAACGGGTTGTATGGCGGGAATGTTCAATGTGTCGCATTGGCTGGGAATAACATTATTATCGGAGTTGAGGGTGACGGTTATACAGGTGGAATATATGTTTCTAATGATTTCGGAAAAAATTGGAAAATAAAAAACAATGGATTAAAGGATAATACTAATCCAAAATCTTTAGCTGTCTTACATAACAAAATTTATGCAGGTACAAATAATGGATT
>JBAYGQ010000090.1:0-7848 GCA_041666585.1 Bacteroidota bacterium | reverse complement strand
TATTCTCAAATTCCTAACTTCTGTTTTCTATACAAAATGGACTCCACTTCACAGGTAGAGTCCATTTCTGCTAAGTAATTATTTCTCTTATCTTCTATTCAAAATTCAGAATTCAGAATTTATTTTACAATCTTCATTTCAACTCTTCTGTTTGTAGCTCTTGCTTCATCAGAAGTACCTTTTACCAATGGATGACGCTTACCGAGACCTGCGGTTTTGATTCTCTTATCGTCAATTCCGGCATTCACTAAATATGTTTTTGCCGCATTAGCTCTTGAAAGTGAAAGCTTATCATTATATTCGTCACTTCCCACATCGTCAGTGTGTCCCTCAAGCTGGATACGTACATTTGTATTTTCTTTCAGAAATTCGATTGTTCTTTCTAATTCCGGAATAGATTCATCCTGCAAATCGGTTTTATCGAAATCAAAGAAAATCAATAAACGTGTTGTCCCGCCTTCGAGAGGTGTTAAGTAAATATCTTTGTTTTCAACGTGACCTTTTTCTGTCGGTGGAACTTCATAACGCTCGCTATAGAAAACATAACCCGGTCTTTGTGCAGTAATTGAGTAAGATTTTCCGGGTTGAAGAACAGCATAATAGTTACCTGTAACATCATCACTGCGCAAATCGGCAACTTTTTTACCGCTACGCAAATCTGTTACAGTTACTTTACTTCCTAAAGGCTGGTCATTAGTCTTGTCTTTTACGGTTCCCTGAACAAGTACAACAGCTTCGGATTCGTATGGATTTGGTACAGCCATATAAATATCGAAACCGCCCTCTCCTCCTGACCTGTCAGAGGCAAAAAAGGCTATATCGGAATTAGCTTTAGAATTATAAAACAAATCGTCGGCAGATGAATTTATCGGTTCACCCGCATTTTTGGGAGCAGAAAAAGCATTTCCCTGATATCTTGAAATGTAAATATCAAACCCGCCGACTCCGCCCGGTCTGTTACTGGCGAAAGACAATAATTTGTTATCAGCACCTAAAACAGGAGCTAAATCATCATCTGCACTGTTTATAACATTTCCCAGATTAGTTGCTTTTGTCCAGCCGTCTTTTGTGCGTGTACACATATAAATGTCAATTCCTCCGTATCCGCCCGGTCTGTCGCTTGCAAAGAACATTGTATTGCCGTCGCTTGAAAGCGTAGGTTGCGATTCCCAGTAAGCAGTGTTTACATTCGGTCCTAGATTTTGTATATCTGTCCATACTCCGTAAACTTTGCGGGCTGAGTATAAGTCTGTTCTCCCCAAACCTAGCTTATCATGCTCGTAAGCAGCAAAAATCATAGACTGACCGTCAGGTGTAAGAGCAATCGCTCCGACTTCACTGCCGTCATTTATTTCTTTATTAAGTTCTTCGGGTGTACCCCATCCGCTTGAAGTACGTTCAACAAGAAATGCTTTTTGCTTTCTGCTGTTTTGGTCGGAAGTAAAAAACATAAATCTTCCGTTTTGAGTAAGGGTAGGAGCGAAATCATCTTTTGATGAATTGAATTCCACCTGCATTATTTCCACTTTTTTCGTTTGTGCATTAGCATCAAAAATGAGCAGAAACGAGATTATTGCAATGACAATTGTAAATTTATTTTTCATTTTTTTTTCCTTTATAATTTAAATTCCAAACCATAAACCAAGAGAAAACTGAAGTGCCCATAACTGACTGTTGGAAGATGCTCTGACATCATATCTATTTCCATTTGTATCAAGAAAATACAAAACACTATTTTTCACAACAGGGTCAAAGAAATATTGTAATCTTCCTTGAGGAACGAGCCATATTTTGCAGGATAAAGGAATTTTATAACCTACCCCAAATTCCAAACCTGTTCGACTATATTGTGGAAAAGGGTCATCTTCCCAATATGTGGCAGAAACTGAATTTCCTGTACCTCCAGAATACAATCTCCAATAATCAAAATCATTTAATAAAGTAGAACCATCAGTTGTTGGTGTCTGAGTCAATCTAACAGAATTCATTAAATACTGAAAAATAAATCCTCCGGAAACGAATAATTTGTCGTCAATATCATATCTTAATAACAAATCAACTCCTGTATAAAATGCAGTTACATCCCATTTCAAACTTAAAGATTTTTGTCTATAAGCTCCAGCTGTTGCATCCCATGCATAATCAAATCCTGAACCTGAGTTACCGAAAGATCTCTCATCAGCATCAAATCTAATTTGAAGATTAAAACCCTTCCCTAATGGAAAATCTGCAAGTAAACCAAAATGCGGTGATAAACCAAAACCACTTGTATGGCTATCATATGCAGTCGGGTTGGCAAATCCAAAACTATTATAATAATTTGTCCAAGCTAAATTTTGGTTAAAAAAATTGAAATTTAACCCTATTTCAGCACCCAAAATGAAGGTATAATCACAATCATTTCTGCCGCTTTCCGGCTTTGCTTTCTTTCTATTGGGCCAAAGCACATCCTCCTGCCCGTAACTTTGATAAAAAGTTGTGAGCATAGTTGCTGTGAGCACAAGTAGAAGTAAAAAGTACTTCAATAATCTCATAAATCCTCCCTTTACTAATAATATTAAAAGAATCTAACTTAGTTCATTATTTTTAAAGTAGCAAGTATATAATTATTTAAATTAACAAAATTTTTTAAATAATTCTTTTGAATTTATCAATTTTTCTTTGTTTTATTATACTATTTAATTCTGTCTCAGGTTCTTTGTAATTTGACCTTAGCCCGCAATCATAAAGCTCCAGAAAAGGATTTTTGTCAATTATTAAATTTTTAAGCTCGTCCAAAGTAGGTACATCCTGAAGTTTAGAGTACTCCGTATATTTGATTTTAAGAAACACAACATTTTTATTTATTCCTTTGTTATCAAGCAGATATCCGTTCTCTAACTTGGTAGGCAGAAGTAAGGAACCGGATACAACTAAATCCGAGGGATGCGGATATGATATAATTTCTGTTTTATCGTCATTCATAATAACTGGAACGTTATTATAATAATCAGCTTTTGTTTTATAAATATAAAGGCTCGGACCCGGAGTCTTAGTGCCTTTCACTGAGTTATCAGCTTCATTTTTTTTATTTACAGAGCAACATCCCCCGACAATAAACGAAATCATCAAAAGAAAAGGTATTATTTTCATTTTATTACCGTTAAATTTTTGTTAATAATTTTCCCGTTAAAATCAATTATTTCTATATAATACGAACCATCTTGATACTTATCTAATGGAATAAGTAAATTATTCTGCCCAATTAAAGATGTATTTTCATAAACTAATTTACCTTTAATATCGAACATTTTCAATGATTTAATAGTGGTTAAGTTTTTTGAAAAATCAATATAAAGACTTTCAGAAGCAGGATTGGGATACAACTTTACTAAATCCTCATCCGAATAATTATCTGCAACTGAATTTGTTTGTGTTCTTGAAATTGAAATATCCAATGAATATGTTCCTGTTTCACCCAGAAAGTATGGCGAAGTAACAAAATAGATTGTACCACCGCCATTGAAATGAATCGTTGAAGGCATTACATCATCATAAGCATCAGACCAGGTTGTACCATCGGTTGAATTAGCAAATATAGCGTCAACCGTATAGCTTTTACCGTCATTGCTACTTAAATTATCTTGTAATCTAGCGTCAATACTATAATTATAACCGGATTGCAAATTAATTTTATAAAAATCCCAATCACTTCCAATATGAAAATTTGACCCTGTGGTTTTAACAATTGCATTATTATTTGAAAAATTTACACTTAAATTTGAAGATGAAGCTAAATCATTATTAATTTCATAAATATCAGCCTGATATGGTGCTTTCTGAATGATTACCTTAATTGGATTAATATAAGTATCTGAAGAACCAGTAAGTTCCCAGTTTCCTCCATCTCTTTTATGCTCTAAAGCTAAAAGATAAGTACCCGGTTCTAATTTTAATTCGTTCGTTGTAAAATTAAGTCCATTAGAATAATGCATATTGGTAGCTAAATTCATACCTGTTTTTTGTTCTATGGTTTCAACAAATTCTCCTGTAATTTTATACAATGAAACATCAAAAATACCGGTAAAATCTTGTGTCGAAAAGTTTCCTATGTCTAATGTAACAGACAAGGAACCACCTTGAAAAATATTTGTACTCGGATTAAGCCCGAAGTTTGCATATAATTGAATATTATTGTAATTCACTACTTTAATTTCGGTAAATATATCTGCATATAAATCCCAGGAACTGGCTTTCAATCCTGACCAATTTCCACCGGTCGGGCGATAGAAAATATATACTTTATACGTCCCGGGCAACATAGATAGTATGCCTGTAGTTGTGAATGTAATCCCGTTAATATAATGGTTGTTTGGAGGAAGAGTATTTCCTGTTTTAATTTCAACAAAATCAGTAAAAATATCATTCTCATCGAAAACAGCGGCACAATAATCTCCGCTAAAATCAGATGTTCCTTCATTCACAATGTCCGTTGTAATTGTAAAACCTTCACCATATGCAATTGTCGGTTTATTTGTTACAACACCCAGATAAATATTTAAATTGTATGAAGATGAATTAGCCGGTGGCTGAATGCCGATTAGTGCTTGCTGTCCGCTGTTGTAAGTACCTGCTCCCGAGCCTGCGCCGCCTGTTCCGGGGTTTAATGAATTTAAGTTAAAATATCCATCATACATTCCGCCCCATCCCCAATTCATGTGGAAGAAATCGTTGTTTTCGTATCCATCACAAACGAAAGTATGTCCACCCTGCCCAAATCCGGCATATTGAATAGGTCTTCCTGCATTCAAATCAGTTTTTAGTAAATTTTTCCAATCGGTATCCGAGTAGTTCTGCCTTATGAGTCCCTGTAAAGTAGGAGCATAACCGAAATAGGTTTTAAGTGCATATTCAACACAGTGTTGAACCGGTGAAGCACTTGATATTACGTAAGCCCCGCTACCTCCTGCTTCTGCAACATTATAATTCATTTCAACTGAAACTCCGCATTGATACATTAAAGTAGCAATTGCGTCATTATTTGAGTTAATTGAATTTGGCATTGAAGCCCAATCATAATTTGTAGAGCCAAAATTTGCAGAAAGTTTTCCGTATTTGTTATGGTCGTAGGAATGAAAACCTGTGCCGGTCTTAGGATAATTCCAAAATTTCAATATTTGTGCCATTGCAGTAGCAGTACATCCGGTTACAGTTCTCTCATTGTAATTATAATCAAAAGGACAAAGTGTGTTATAGTACGGTGCCTGGTTCCATTTTGTTTGCACTAAAGGCTGAACTGCACTTTGCAATTTATTAGAGATATCTTTACCCGACTTTAAATCACTCCACTCCACCCTTATTTCATCAGTTGCAGATATATTATTTTCAATTATAAATCTTATTTGTTGTTTATAGCCTTCTAACCATTTTGCGACGTTTTCCGGTACTTTATCACTGTAAAATGCACTTTCATTTGAATATGCTAAAACCGGATAAGTAGCATCGTCAGCAGAAATAATAATGAAACCTTTTGTTCCTTTATTAAAAACATAGTAATAGGTTAATTCATTACTATTATTTGTAAAAGCTGTACTTGTCTGCTTTGATATGCATTTATATTCTAAAGTTATGTCTGAATTGTCGCTTAACAGTTGATTATTTACTTTAAAAAAATTTAAAGCAACAGTTTTTGCGTTTTTCTCACTTACCGGAGCAGAAAATAGGCTAACTGCATACAAAAATGTAATAATATATAGGTAGTACTTCTTCATAAATAACTCTCCCAAAATATTTAGACAAATAATTATTTCTTAACACGATTTTTTTAGTGTAAACTAATTTTGCGATTAGCCTAAGCGTATAGACTTATTCAAAAAGATATTATTTTCTAAATAAAAAATCAAAATAATCACCAAATTTTTTTTAAGTCAACCTCTTCCATCAGACTTTGCTTTACTGAAAAAACCTGACCCTGCTCAAACCTTTGAGTTAATTTATGTGCTATACATTCGAGTGCAATATGTTCGTACTTAAATCCATTATTCAACCAATCACTGATATAAAGTTGCACATATTTTTCCATACCGAGTAAATTATACTGCAATACATGAACCAACTCATGGAATAACAAAGAAGTAAAGCTGGTTTTTTTTTTAATATTATCAGGAATTATTAAAATACAATTCCAAAATGCTATACCTGCCGCTTCTTGCAAATTAAAATATCGTTCTTCTACAACATCTTTTATTGATTCGTTCAGAACAGGAATATCAATGCTATCAACAAACTTGATTTTTGTTCTTTTCAGAATTGTGGGTTCAAAATAATGTGCTAATATCAATTGTTCCTGAGTTGGAATAGGTTCTGAAGATTTAATATGTGTATCACGAAGGAAACAGCTCCAATTTAATATATCTTTGCTTAATATCCTGATTAGGTCATTTTTAGATATTGTCATTTTATATCAGTGTTAGAAAACCTGAAAGAAAATATTTTATTTTTAATATAATTAAACAAAAAAAGAGATGTAATTACACCTGTAAAATCTGCCAGCCAATCAAAAAAATCACAATCCCTTCCGGGTACAAAATACTGATGTAATTCATCCGTGATTCCATATACTGCACCGATTATAACAACTAAAATCAGAACTCTTTTTTTATCAAACTTTTTAATATTTATCAATACAGCTAATATTAAAGAAACACCGTAAATATAAAAAGCAATAAAATGAAATATTTTATCTTCCCATTCAAATCCCAAGTCTATATGCGGTAATTGGGGAAATGAAGAGAGAATAAATAAAGTAAATGTCAATATGATTGCAGGCAAAGTTAATAAAATTTTATATTTTTTCTGCATTTTTATTTCTTAATCTTTATTTGAAAAAGTAAGCTGTAAAAAATCTATTAATGCAGAAGCGGTTAAGGTCTGCTCTGCAAACTGCCCGGCATATCTGTCTCCTGCGTCGGCGTGAAGGAAGGCTCCCAATGCACAAGCCTCTAAAGTTTCGAATCCCTGTGCAAGTAAAGCTCCGATAATTCCCGAAAGGACATCACCGCTACCTCCGGAAGCCATTCCCGGATTTCCGTTAATATTAAAATACGAGTAAACTCCATCTGTTATAATTGTGGGAACTCCTTTTAAAAGTATTGTGCAATTTAATTTTTCAGCCCATTGTTTTGCTGATTGGAAACTGCTTTTTTCAATTTCTTCCCTTCCGATATCTGTTAATCTTGAGAACTCTCCCGAATGAGGTGTAAGTACAATGTTGTTTCTCAATTTCACCTCACCTGAAACAGCTTTCAAAGCATCGGCATCAATAAGTAACGGTAAATCCGACGGAAGTTTTTCTATTAATAATTTTACAAAATTTTCAGTTTCTTTTGAATTCCCAAGGCCTGGACCGATTACAATGGCTTTAGCTTTTTCAGCATCAGTTAAAATAAAATCCAAAGCCTTTTCAGAAATTGTACCTTCTTCAGTTTCCGGCACTTGTCTTAGAATTACTTCCGGAAGTATAGATGCATGGAAACAGGTAGAATATAATTGGACCAGCCCTGCTCCTGCTACAATTGCGGCATTCGCTGTAAGAGCGGCGGCTCCGGGATATTGCTTTGAACCTGCTATTACAAGCACTCTTCCATAATCAAATTTTGAAGTTCTTCTTTTTCGTTCCGGAAAAAATAATTCGATATCTTCACGTTCCAATACGTGGATATGAGATATTTCATCAACAATTGATTCAGGTGCTCCGAGATAAGCTGTATGAATTTCACCGCAAACATCTAACCCATCGTTAAGTAACATTCCGGTTTTAATTGCGAACATTGTAATCGTATAGTCTGCTTTAAAGCAATCAGGATTTGC
>JBAYGQ010000089.1:0-7861 GCA_041666585.1 Bacteroidota bacterium | reverse complement strand
TTCAAACTTCTTCTCAGAAAACCTGAATTGTAATGCCATTAGATAATTCTTTTAAGGTTTTTTAATTTTATTTTTAGGATAGTTTCAAAAGTACAAAAATTATTTTTAATAGTCTTAAAATATTGAAAAGGACTTATTAACATTTTGTTAACATTTACTTTCGTATTGCTGAAAATAGGTCGAATTCGATAAATCACTTAATCTTTTTATTATTTTTCATATCCTGATAAATATTAATTTTACTTGTATTTCGTTTATTATAAAATGTAAAATTAGCTGAAACGAAATTCCTGAAATTGTGTTATTATAACAGACCAAACAATTAGTTTAATATGAAGAAAAATATACAAGAAAATAATCCGAAATTTGTATTACAAAACTGTTTATTTAGTATAAAAGCAGATGTTAAGGATATTTTCAATACATTTGGGAAATACAGAGTAAATATATTAATATTGTTCTTTTTTTTATTAGCTGTTTCTTCATCTTTTTCGCAATGGAAAAGAGTAACAAATATTCCTCCACCTTATGATGATAATTATTATCTCGAGGTATTTTTTCTGCCTGCAAACCCACAATATGGCTGGATTTGCGGCTACAATGGGAGAGTAATAAGAACAACAGACGGAGGTCAAACCTGGGCAGGCGTAACAATCCCAATGGGTAACTCTCCAGGTCAACTCGAAAGCGTTACTTTTGCGAACGAAAGCATAGGTTATGTTTCGGGAGAAGGCAGAATTTTCAAAACAACTGACGGTGGAGCTTCATTTCGCGAAGTTACTGACTATAGACGTGTCCAATATTTATGGGGAAATTTTTTCATTACTCCGCTTATTGGTCTGGTTATCGGAGGTGGTTGTGATGATTACCAAAACTTTTTCCGAACAAGCGACGGAGGTAATACCTGGGAATTATTCCGCTCTAATCTTCCGAATTCAGGTTTAACAGACGTTGTAATGTTAGAAGCCGAAGGATTAGGGTATGCTACAAGTAGCGGTAGAATCTGGCGAACACTTGACGGTGGTAGAACATGGCAGCCGTTTGCAGTGTCAGGAGGAGATGATTGGCAAGAAGATTTATGGATTAAAGGAAATTCTTTTCTTGTACCCTATTCAGTAGGTTGTACAGGTGGCAGTGGAAATGAAGGCGGTATGCGGATGTCAACAAACAAAGGACGCAGTTGGAAGGAATTTGTTACTCATCAGCCTATGTTCGGTTCTTTTCTTTATGATGAACTTAGAGGATGGGCAGTCGGATGGGATAGAAATGTCTGGTACACTTCTGACGGAGGAGACCATTGGACTTTGAAAAACTGCGGTATTGAACCGGGTCATAGTTTGGACGATATATGGTTTGTGAATGATACCTTAGGCTGGCTTGTAGGGGACGGAGTTTACATTTCTCATAAATACGAACCCATTTTCGCAGAAATCGAAGCTCTCGGTGACACTGTGCTGTGCGAGGGTGACAGCGTTATCTTAACTCCTAAACAAACTTACATTAATTATTATTGGTCAACAGGAGAAAGAACTAAAACAATTACTGTCAGAGCACCCGGAACTTACTTTCTTAGTGTTTCGAATTCAATGTGTGATTCAGCTTTATCTCAGTCCATTACCGTAAAATTTATGCCGAAACCTGAGCTAAGGATTGATGTTCCTAAAACATCGATTTGCGAAGGTGATTCGATTACTCTTACCGCCGAGCCTTACCATCCTGCTTATTTCTGGTCAACCGGTGATACTGCAAAAAGCATAGTTGTTAAAACTCAAGGGAACTATCAGGTATCAATTACCGACACAAACGGTTGCCGAAACTCGGCAAGTGTTTTTATAACTGTTGTACCTAATCCAAAACCTGTTATTACTATTCAAGGCTCTCATAAATTTTGTTTTGGAGATACAATTACTTTAGAAACGGACAGAAATTATTCTAAATATTATTGGTACGAAACTTCTAAAAATCAGATTATTGATTCTTCGTCATGGCAGTTGATTGTTACTAACTCCGGTACATATACAGTTCTTGTCGAAAACGGTGCCGGGTGCAAAGGATTTGCAAAAGAAGTTGAAATTGTCGTAATTGTTGATTCAAACAGACTAAAAATTTTAGATATTTCGGGCACACCTTCCCGTCTTGAATTTGATTCTGTTCACATATTGGAAATTAACTGCAAAAAATTCAGACTAACAAATGTAGGTCCAACGGATTTAATAATAACAGACATGTATATTTACAAAAATATTCCTTTTTCAATACCTCAGACGCAATTTCCGTTTACTATCTTACCCGGTACTTTTGTTGAGGTAGAAGTTTGTTATGCACCTTCAATACTCGGAGAACAGACGGATACCATATTTATTTCGGATCAATGCTCTCCGCAAATTATTCCGCTTCATGGGATTGGTACACCGAATATTTACAACGGCTCTACCAAATGCTCTACCGATATAACAATGATAACTACCGAACTGACGAACTATCTATTAGATATCTCAGTGCCGAGACCTAATCCGGCAAGTTCAGTTGTAACAGTTCCGTTTACTGTTATCTTCAAAGGAGAAGGTCAATCTGAGGCAAAGCTTATCTGCTCAATATATGATGCACTCGGAAATAAAATACTTTATAACGAAAATAATTTCAATCTATCAAACCGGCAAAAGGGCAGTTTTATTAAAGATGCTTTCACATTCGATACAAGAGACATTCAGCAGGGATTGTACTGGCTCACCGTTGGCGACGGCGTCTATTTCAAATCATTTCCAGTTGCTATCATAAAATAATCACAACTATTAATTAAAGTCCCTGTCATTCCCCCCCCCATTTTCTAAGCCCTTTTTACCTTTTTTCTTTATATAGAAATTGCATAATTTGCATTTTATAAATTTCATTCCAATATTTCAATTTGGAACTAAAAGTCTAAATCATAGTCATGCTGAATTTATTTCAGCATCTTCTTAAATAAAAGTAGAATAGACGCCCTCGTCTGTTCACACAACATTAAAAGGCAGACCCTGAAACAAGTTCAGGGTGACAGAAACAAAGGAGAAAAAATGAAAAAATTATTTTTGATTTTATTTGTTATGTTTATTGTGGCACAGGTAGCCACAGCACAGCCGACGGGACCCGAAGTAAAATGGGTCTGCAATGTAACTTACACACATGAGGCTAAATTTACTAAAGATGGTAAGTACATCGTGGCAATCGCATCCACTGACGGTGAATTAATCGTAATTGATTCCGAGAATGGAAAGATTCTCCGTAGATGCAAGACAGGTGATGGGAGGTATCAAATAAAATTATCTAAAGACGATTCTCTTATTTATAGTTGCGGTGCTAATGGTATTATTTATGTCCATAGGTTTAGTAATCTTGAAAAAGTAAAAGAATACAAGAAAGTTGCTGACACATACGGTAAATCGGATATGGAATATTTTGATATATCCAAGAATGATAGCATAATAATTTGCAGTTACGGTAATCCGAATTTAATATTTTATGGTATTACCAAAGACAGCATATACAATACAATTTTAACAGGTATATATTGCAGAAATATTCATTTTTTTGACAATGACAATAAATTTGTTGTTTCTTACGAGGGTACTGCCAGTATATATGATACTAAAACATTTACAATTTTATCGCATACTTATGGACATGATTTTGGAAAATGGGTAACTAACTTAGATATATCACCTGACAACACAAAAATTGTAACCTGCGGAACCGATGAAAAAATATTTGTTTGTGATGTGGAGACAGGAAAAAAAATAGACGAAATATCTTATGTAACCGATGGTTCAGAAATTTATGCAATAAAATTTCTAAATGACGGTGAAAATATCCTTATGGGAGGAGATGGCATATTTGGAACAGCAAAATTAAGTATTTATAATATGTCTCAAAAGAAGTTTATATATAGAAATAAAGCCAAAGGAGGTATACTATGTATAGATATAAATAATAATAATAATAAATATATATTAGGTGGTGGAGATGGAGATAGTATCTATTATTATCTAATTGATGCTGATTTATTAACTTCTGTTCAGCGGGAGCAAGATAAAGATAGTATAATTATCTATCCAAACCCTGTTGAATCTATCATTTGTATAGAAATCAATGGCAATTTGTTGTCAAATGAATTGAATTATTCAATTACAAGTTTATCGGGAAAGGTAGCACAAACAGGAAACGTTTACCTTGATAAAAATAAAATTAAACTTGATGTATCGGGCTTACAAAACGGGTACTATTTACTTAACCTGAATTTAGGAAACAGTACAAGTACATATAATTTTATAAAAGGTAAATAAGAAAATGGAAAAATTATTCCTATATATATTATCAGCTTTTTTTCTTACTCTGAACTTTAATAGCTGTAGAGCCGAAAATGATTTTGAAAAAGGAAAACTTATTGAGCGGGTGCAGTGCATTGAGGACACAAGCCAAAGCTATGCACTTTACCTTCCCAAAACTTATTCGAAAGATAAAAAATATCCCGTTATCTTTTTCTTTGACCCTTCCGCCATAGGAAAAAAGCCGCTTAAACTATATAAAGATTATGCCGATAAATTTGATTTTATCTTAGCCGGCTCCAACAATTCGAGGAACGGCGTACCTTTGGATATAGTTGAGAGCGGAATAAAGATTATGATTGCCGACGTAAAAGAGCGGTTCTCGATAGATACAAACAGGGTTTATGCGGCAGGCTTTTCGGGCGGTGCAAGGGTTGCTCTTGCGTTTGTAATGGAACATGGAGGAGTGCAGGGAGTAATTGCCCTCGGAGCGGGAATGCCCGCATCCGGAACCATTAATCATAAATTCAGTTTGTTAATGATGGTGGGCAACGAAGACTTCAATTATATGGAGCTAAATTCATTGAACAGGCAATTGAAAGATATGCCGATTGAGCACCACTTGATTGTTTTCAACGGTAAGCATAAATGGGCACCGCCTGATGTATTCGAAAACGCTTTCTATTGGCTTCTGTTCAAGGATATGAAAGACGGAAAAATAGCAAAAGATACAAATTTAGCAAAAGAGTTTATCGGAAAGAACAGGAAAGAGATAAATTTAGAAAAAGATAAAAAAGTAAACTTCGGCGACTATCTAAGGTATTATCTAAAGAACATCGAATTTTTAAAAGGCGTAATTGACATTTCGCAGGACTATGATTTTTACCTTGAACTCTGCCGTACTAAGGATTTTTCTCAGATTAATGATGAACTTATTCAGTCGGAATCATTGGAAACAGAAATTAAAGAGAGGATGATACGCTATCTGGATAAAAGAGACATGAGATTCTGGGGTATGACAATTGACACTCTATATAAGAAGTTCGAGACCGGGCAAAAACCTGACCCCCGGCTTTTCAAAAGAGTAATCAGCTTTCTCAGTCTTGCTTCATACTTAAGCTGTGAGCGTGCATTCGCGAACAGGGACGACAGCTTGATTAACAAGTTTATTGATATTTACAGGCTTGTTGACCCGGACAACCCCGATTATGATTTCCTGCTTGCAAAACGCTATGCCTATAAAAACGATAAGGAGCATGCACTGCTCTCATTAGAAAATGCCGTAAAAAAAGGATTGGACGATCCCGCAAAAATTACAAACGATGCGATTTTATCAGTACTCAAAGATGAATCAAAATACAAGAAAATTTTGTCTCAAATAAAGTAGAATTAATCAGAATGGAATATTAAGGAAGCTGTCATTCCGGCTTGTCCGGAATCGGTTTTAGAAGATAGAAGAGAGAAATTAGAAGGGAGAAATAAGTTTAAGAAGATTCCGAACAAGTCGGAATGACGGTATCGAAGATTTGAAAATGAATTATTTAAAATAATAATTTTAGTAATTATGTACTAATATGTCAAACAGAATCATTATAACAGGTGCAACAGGACTAATCGGCAAGGAACTCGCAAAAGCTCTTTTCGAAAAAGGCTATGATATTTGTGTATTCGGCAGAAATCCCGAAAGCTCAAAGAAAATACTTCCTTTTGCAAAAGAGCACGTCAAATGGCAGGTTGATAGAATAGAAGATTGGAGAACATATATAGATAACTCAAAAGCTGTTATTAATCTTGCGGGAGCCAATCTGGCAGAAAAACGCTGGTCTGAGAGCTATAAGAAAGAGTTAATTAACAGCAGAGTAAACGGTACTTCCGTACTTGCCAAAGCAATAATTGAATCGCTTGCACCCCCGGAAGTATTGATCAGTGCATCCGCTTCGGGATACTACGGAAACAGCATGGATGCAATAATGGATGAAAGCAAAGTACCTGTCGGCACAACATTCTTGTCAGACCTATGCCTAAAATGGGAAAATGCGACGAAACCTGCAGAATCACACACACGCTTAGTCTTTTCACGGACAGGAGTAGTTCTGTCCGAAACAGGAGGAGCTTTAGAAAAAATGCTGACTCCATATATGTTTTTCATCGGCGGACCGCTCGGAAGCGGACAGCAATGGATGCCATGGATACATATTTCCGACCTTATTGCAATGTTTATATGGGTAGTTGAGAACCCTCAGATACACGGAGCAGTCAATTTTGTCGCACCACAACCTGTGCAGATGAAAGAGTTCAGCAGGATTATTGCTAAGGTATTGCACAGACCATCGCTATTCAGAGTACCGGAATTTTTATTAAAAATAATGCTCGGTGAATCACATGTAATTGTTACACAGGGTAATAGACTATTGCCGAAAGCCGCTCAGGAACAGGGTTTCAGCTTCAAATACGAAGACCTTGAAACTTCTTTGGAAAATTTACTCACAAGAAAATAGCAAAATCTTTCACAATAAATAAACAAAGATGGCGTCAATCACTTTTCTGTATGAGCGGGTTCATCCAAATAATTTTTAATTCAGAAGTACAGTAAAAATCAATGAATTAAAAGAGGACTCAAAAATAAATAAAAAATATATTTGGATATGTAATAAAAATGCCCTAATTTTGAAGTCCCTTAAGCGAACGTTCTTTGGAAATAGGAAGTACGACAAAAATACAAGCCAAGAGTTTTTAAAAAGCCTTTGAGATCAACTCAACGAAGAATATAATAAAAAATATACAACGGAGAGTTTGATCCTGGCTCAGGACGAACGCTGGCGGCGTGCTTAACACATGCAAGTCAAGGGTAGCAATACACTGGCGCACGGGTGAGTAACGCGTAGGTCATCTACCCCCATCCCTGACATAACATCGAGAAATCGGTGCTAATATCAGATGAGGATGAGAATTCAAAGGTTTCGGCCGGTTGGGGATGAGCCTGCGTCTGATTAGCTTGTTGGTGAGGTAAAAGCTCACCAAGGCAACGATCAGTAGCTGGTCTGAGAGGACGATCAGCCACACTGGAACTGAGACACGGTCCAGACTCCTACGGGAGGCAGCAGTGAGGAATATTGGTCAATGGGGGAAACCCTGAACCAGCGACGCCGCGTGTGGGACGAAGGGGCTCTGCCCTGTAAACCACTGTTGAGAGGGAAGAAAAGCTTTTTGAAAAGCTGGGACTGTACCTCTTTAGAAAGGATCGGCTAACTACGTGCCAGCAGCCGCGGTAATACGTAGGATCCAAGCGTTGTCCGGAATTACTGGGTGTAAAGGGTGCGTAGGCGGGCTTGTGCGTCAGAGGTTAAATCCCACAGCTTAACTGTGGAACTGCCTTTGATACGGCAAGTCTTGAGTGTGAGAGAGGGTGGTAGAATTCTTGGTGTAGCGGTGAAATGCGTAGATATCAAGAGGAATACCGGTGGCGAAGGCGGCCACCTGGCTCACTACTGACGCTGAGGCACGAAAGCGTGGGGAGCAAACAGGATTAGATACCCTGGTAGTCCACGCCCTAAACGATG
>JBAYGQ010000088.1:0-7901 GCA_041666585.1 Bacteroidota bacterium | reverse complement strand
TTCTGATTAATTTCGACAGGTAAAAAAGTAATGCTATCAATTTCAAACAAATTGTAAGTTTTATGGGATCCTAAAGCGAAAACATTTAAAACATTAATTCTATTAGAATCAATAGAGAAATTCAGACTATCTATGGTTGAAATACCTAAAATAATTGTGTTTGCTCTTTGGTAATACAATTTCATCAAATAATTTTGATTAAACGAGCTAAAACTGATTTTATCAATTTCAAGAATTCTAAATTGCCTGGAACTTCCGTCAAGTAGATAAAATTTAACAGAAGGTTCTTGTTGCGCGTAAAGTAAAAATGAGGCTAAAAATACCACAAATAAAATAATTAACTTTTTCATAATTAACTTAGAAAAATTCAAAAAAATCAAATCCTAATTTCTTTCATTTATAATTGTAATTTTGGTTATGGATTTAATACAATCATAAGTTTAACACCGGTTGAATCAAATTCGTAATCCAATAAATCTCTTGTTTCAGATCTACCATTTGCAAAGTAAGAATAAGAATTATAGTAATAATATTTAAATGTATCAATTATAAGATATTCAAATCCTTTTTTATCAGAAATTTCTGCAATTAAATTTTGATTGTTATCAATAGTAAATGGAATATTTCTAAATTCATAGGTTTGTTCAACTTTTGACCGAGATAAATCATTATAAGCTCCATTACCCCTTGTCAAATTTTGATTTTGATAATAAATATAAAAATTTGAAAACATTTGTCTAACTGTGTCTAAAACTACCCCGATATAATAACCTGTACAATTCCAAGATCCTGATCCCGGATAATTTGTTGTTTTTGTACATGAAAATTTGACTTCGTTATTTAATGAAAATTTCTTTTCTTTATAACTACAATTTAACCAACCGTCATAAACAAAAGGACAGTTAGTAAATGAACATTGCAGGTTTATTTTCATAGAATCGAAACCAGAACTTGAACCACTTCCAATATTTGGGTCAGAGCTTGACCAATCATGATACACTGAAGTTTTCCCTTTAAAACCACTGATTGAAAAATATCCGGAAGTAAAAGTTGCAGGTATTTCGATTTTGAATAAAAACTCATAATTTTTGTTGTTTTCAGGTATCACACTGTCAATTACGCATCTGCTGAAACCCTTTGAGTAACCTATAAATTTAAAATAATCAGTTCCAGTTATTTTTGATAATTTTGGATTTTTTTTAATTGCAGTACTATGACTAATATATTCTAGATCAGTTACTCCATTTTTACTGTTACCATTAATCAGAAGTTTTGCAGTTTTCTTACTAAATCCGTCACTTGAAGATACAAAATACACTCCGCCCGATAAATCACCACAATGTAGTATAAATTCACAAACACCGGAATTATAGAATGCATCTTTAGTTAAAATACGTGAACCAAAACTGCTGAAAACTGTTAAATGCAACATCCCATTTCGAGGATTGAAAATTCTAATTTTGTATTCATCATTTAAACCGAAATGATAATATGCAACTACTGATAGCTCGTCAGAAAAGTCTTGTAAACCTTCGTTTACAGAACTAAACCAATCTATGTTGAATTCTTCAGAATTTATTACTGTTTCTCTCTGGTTTGTCAGATTGATTATTTTTACACTATCAACCTTAACAGTATTCCCGGTCTTTACCGCTTTGCCAGAGAATGTTACTATCTGTGCATCAGCATACTGAGTCAAAACAACTAAACAGAAAAAAATATTTAGTAATAAAATGATGGTTCTGGATTTCATGTAATACTCCAAATAACTGAATACACACTATACTTACCAAGTCACGGTTTTAGAAAATAGAAGAAAGAAAATAGAAAAATAGAAATTTATATTATGAAAATTAAATTTTATTTTGATACTTTTCTTAAATGTGTACACTCTCTTATTTAGAAAGACACATAAAAAGGCAAAAGGTCTCAAAAAATCTTTAAATAAAAAAAAGAATTGCATAAATAAAATGCAATTCTTTATAAATTTAAGATAAAATTATCAAAAACTACTGATTTTTGATTTCCCAATACATCTTTGTTCTTAACTCTGCAACCCATTCCTGCATAATTTGCATACGTTTGTAATTCAGAGCCATTTCTTCAATTTCCTTGCGGTCGCCTTCCAAAGTCGGCTTATGCTCGGGTATATAGGATTTTTTGTACAAAATATTAAATGCGGGTTTGTTCTTATCGGTAGTGTAAATCTGCGGTTCGCTTACTTCGCCGACTTTCAGCTTGGTTACAATATCCTGCCAGTTTGCGGGTATTTTAGCTAAAGGAACTTTCCCTATAAAGCCTCCGAAACCCTGTGTTTCCTTCTCTTCTGAATATTTTTTGGCAAGTACCTCAAAATTCTTTCCCGCAAGAACGCTGTCGCGCAGGGCAAGCAGGAACTTCTTTGTTGCATCCGCTTCTTCGTTCGATTCGCCTATTTTAAACAGAATGTGCTTTGTAAGAAGCGAATCTTTTCTTTTGTCAACCAGCAGAATCAGATGGTATCCGAAGGGAGTTTCCACAGGTTGCGAAATTTGTCCGGGCAAAAGGTCGAAAGCCGCTTTCTCGAATTCTCTGATAAGCTTACCTTTCTGGAACCAGCCCAGGTCACCGCCGGATGCGGCAGAACCGGGGTCCTGACTGTACCGTTTGGCAAATTCTGCGAAATCTCCGCCTGCAATAAGTGAATCGCGAACCCTGCGTGCAAGATTATAAATTTCTTCTTTAGCTCTCGGTGAGGCACTTACAAAGCGGACAATATGAAACAGTTCAATCTGTGCCGGAATTGTTTCAATAGAATCTTTGTACAATTTGTAGAAATCATCAACTTCAGTCGGACTAGTCTTGACATTCATAAGCTTTTTCTGCTGAACCTTTTCGGCAAGAAGTTTCTTCTTGATTATCTCACCGGACTCATATTTAATCTGGTTTATAGACATACCGAAAATGTCCTCAAGTCTTTTTTCCGAGCCATAGTACTGGAGATACTGCTGAAGCTGGAATTCCCAGCGTTGCTCTACTTCTTCATCCGAAACTGTAATAGAATCCTCAATAGCTCTGGTAATAATCAGCTTCTCGTTAATCAATGCATCGAGAATCTTCTTCCTGAGGTCAGGGTCTTCGGTATTAATTGAGGGATTGCTTTGTTTCATCAGAAAAACCTGTGCGTTCAGGTCGGATAATGTAATAAATTCATCTCCGACAACAGCAATAATTTTCTCAAGTGTTTCGCCTTCTTTTACCTGAGTTTTTGCTGTGTTTGTAACACAGAAAACAGTTGCGATTGCAATCAGAAATAAAAATAATTTTAGTCTTTTTTCAAATTTAAGCATTTTAATATATTAACCTTTTAAAGTTTTAATTACTTTCTCAACCGCTTTGGTATTAATTGAAACCTTGTATGTTTCCCGCATTTTATTCAGCCAGTTATCGAGAAGCTGTTTCTGCATTCTGTCCTGAAATTCAGGAGCAAAATCCGGAATAGCTTCTTCAAAGATTTTTTCACGAACCGGCTCGAAAGATTGAATCTTGACTATGGAAAAACCCTTTTCAAAAGGAAACGGTTCCAATAAAGCGTCATTAGTTGTTAAATTCTTTTCCCACAATATCTTAGCTAATTTATTTTCTTTGGTAGTTACCTTACCCCAATATCCTTTTTTCTCTCTGAAATCTTTGCGTTGGGTGTTTTCTTTTGCAAGAGTTTCAAAATCTTTGCCGTTTTTCAAATCTTTGTATAATTCTTTAGCGAGGGAATCAGATAAAACATAAATCTCATAAAGATAATAAGTTGGGTCAGTTTTGTATTTGGCTTTCACTGTTTCCCAGTATTTTTTTGCCTGAACGCTGTCGAATTTCAATTTATCCCATACTTCAAGCGCCTCGACTTTGTATAAAAGAATACCGTCACGAAATTCATTAATCAATGCTGAAAATTCAGGATATTCACTTTCCAATTTCTTTGAGGCTTCTTCGAAAACAAGTGGAGATACGATTCTGTCAATCGCTCTGTTCAAACCGTTTGGGTTTGTCGGCAATCCTCTTAGGTCAGACCTTGTATTCATAAGTTCAATAAACTTAGAAACGGTATATTGATTACTCTTAAAGGAGAACATTTGTTCCTTTAACAAGGGAGTCGTTACGTTTTTAGTCCATTGCGAGTCAAGATTGGACTTTGTTGTATCCATCGCTTCAAGAAATTTATTATAGGCACTTTTGTTCAAATTAAATCCATATACTTCCCGTAAAGAATCCAAAAACACTTTCTTGTCATTTTCGAAATTCATTTTCTTGTACATCACCTTCAATTCAATCTTTTCTTTTTCTTTATCAAATTCTCTTGTAGAATCACGCTTTACAATATGATAACCGTAGGATGAGCGGATAACATCGGAAATCTCACCGTCCTTCAATGAAAAAACGGCTCTTTCCATTTCAGGTACAAGATGTCTTTCTGAAAGCTCGAAACCCTCAGAACGAGAGTACCATCCACCTAAGTCTCCGCCTTTTTCACTGCCCTCTTTATCGTCGGATAGTTCTTTTGCAAGCTGAGCAAAGCTATGACCGTTCTTTAAGAGTGCAAGTACTGAATCAGCTTTTTCTTTTGCTCTTGTCTCGTTATCTTTTTCGGATGTAAACAAAATGTGTCTCGGATAAACCTGAAATCTCGGTTCAATTCTGAGAAGTTTAATTAAAAGATAGCCGTATCTTGTTCTAATCGGATAGGGGGAGACTTCGCCTAATTTAAGAGAAAAAATCACGTCTTCAATATATCTCTGGACTTTACCGGCAGTAATGAAAGTAGCAATTACACCGCCGTTTTTGGAGGTTTCTTTATCATCAGAGGAGTCTCTGGCTAACTGTTCAAATAGAGTTCCGTTTTTTACATGGCTAACAAACCTCATCGCTTTTTTATAGCTTTCTATTGTGTCATTCGTTGCGTTCGGCGGAAAAGAAACCATAATTATTGCAATTTGCATTTCATTCTCGCACTGTTTCAGCCATCTGTCAACATTCGGATTAACTAACTTTTTATCATAAAAAAAAGATTCCGCAAGTACCCTTCTGTTCTGCTCAATATCCGCAACTACCGACGAATCCTTATCAAATCCTCGAGTAAGAGCATCTTTTACTTTCAATCGGTAATTGACATAAAGATTTATGAAGTCATTCAGACTGTCTTTAGATATCTGATTAAGTTTTACTTCTTTTCGGGCAATATTTTTCTTAAAAGCCTTCTCAACATCTGAATAAGTAATTTTCTCATTGCCTATAGTGGCTATTACTTCTTGCTTGATGCCTTCATTATCTTTGACAACTTTAGGTTTTGATTTTTGAGCAGATGCGTTTATAGTTAGAAACAGAGTGAAAATTAAAAGCCAGAACAGTAACTTGATATGTCCTTTCATCGTATTAACCCTTATTTTTTTTATTTAATAATTATTTATATATCAATGTTATTAGTTGTTTTCATTTTAGTATTGCATTTAACACTTTAAGAGTAATTTTATTGTAAATTTTACAAATTTTTCCCAATTAACCTGTCTGCAAGTTTCCATATATCTCCCGCACCGAGCGTAATCAGTAGGTCTCCTTTCTTTAAAAGCTTATTGACTTCAACGTCCAATTTAGTCATATCATCAACATAATGAACATTTTTATGGCCGAAAGATACAGCCGAATCTGATATCAGCTTTCCTGTTATTCCTTCAATCGGTTTCTCCCTTGCAGGATAAATATCGGTAACAATCAAAACATCCGCTTCGTCGAAGGACTGTCCGAAATCCTCGTAAAATCTTTGAGTTCGGGTAAAAGTATGAGGCTGAAAAACTGCAACAATTCGTTTGTTCCAGCCGTTCCTTGCCGCTTCTAATGTAGCCTTAATCTCAGAAGGATGGTGGGCATAATCATCCACAACCATTATTCCGTTCTTCTCACCTTTAATCTCAAAACGGCGGTAAACCCCGCTGAAATCAGCAATTGCGGTTCTTATCGTTTCGAAATCAATTCCGAGATTTCGGCAGACTGCAACCGCTCCGAGTGCATTTTTAACATTATGCTGTCCTGGGATGTTAACTGTCATTTTGCCTAAAAACTTACCGTATTCATAGACCTTACATTCCGAACTCCGCTCTGAATACTTTAAATCCTCTCCGCGTATATCGCAGTTTCTCGATATTCCGAATGTAATTACTTTTTTCTTTATTTTAGATAGAATTGCTTTGTTCCCAAGCTCATCGAGACAGACAGCTACGAATCCGTAGAAAGGCACTTTGTTAGCAAATTCGGTAAATGTATTTTTCAAATCATCGAAGTCTTTGTATATATCGAGATGCTCTTCTTCTATGTTATTAATAATCGAAACCGTAGGTTGAAGCTGAAGAAAAGACCTGTCGAACTCGTCCGCTTCAACGACTGTCCATTCACCCTTGCCGAGCCTTGCATTTGTACCGCCTAAACCGTGAAGTCTTCCTCCGACTATTACGGTGGGGTCGAATCCTGCCTTTATAAGTATCAGTCCGCAAATTGATGTAGTCGTTGTTTTACCGTGTGTACCGCTGATAGCAAGGCAATAGTTCAAACGCGTAACCTCGGCAAGCATCTCTGCACGACGCAAAACAGGAATGTTCCTGCGTACGGCTTCAGCCACTTCGGGATTCTCCCCTGTACGGACTGCACTAGAATAGACCACAACCTCTGCATCCTTAATATTTTCTTCCCGGTGTCCGATAAATATCTCGGCACCGATAGAAGCCAGGTAATCCGTATTTTCGGATTGGGACAAATCGGACCCCGATACCTGAAAACCCTGATTGATTAATATTTCGGCTATACCGCTCATTCCGATACCGCCGATTCCCACAAAATGAACTTTTTTCACACTCGAAAACATATTATCTATTCCGTAATTTTTGAATACATTTCGGGACGCCGCCCCTTCATTATATCATTGAATACATTAATATTCTTATGTCTTGCGTCGGCAGGATTAATCTCAACCGACAGCACACTTTCGTCTTCTTTTCCTGCTTTAGCCAAAATTTTACCTCCGCAGTCATAAATTGCAGAATCTCCGTTGAAAGCAAGTGTTTCGCCTTTACGCTCCTCAGTTCCCGTCCTGTTAGCAACTGCAAGAAAAACCATATTTTCAAGCGCCCTTGCAGGCATTATTGACTGCCAAACGTGAGTTACCAAATTCGAAGGACATACAATTACATCTGCACCCTGAACAGCAAGAGACCTTGCCGCTTCCGGGAAACGCCAGTCGTAGCATATCATTGTACCCAGCCTGAAATCCCGCTTTTTATCTTCAATTACAAAGAAACCTGTATCACCCGCAGAAAAACAAAACTGCTCTCTGTAGAAAAGATGAGTCTTACGATACACTTTGCTTTTTTCTTTTTCAGGGAAAAGAATAGTCGCTGAATTGAAAATTTTACCCGATTCCGTTTCCGGGAAACCCGCAACCACAATTTTATCCGTTTTTGTAGCTAAGAACTGCAGATGAGAAACAGCTCTTCCGTTGAAAGGTTCTGCATATTGTGACATTTCTTCGCGTGAGTCAAAATAGTAGCCTGTAAGTGCTAGTTCGGGAAACACAATCAAATCCGCCGGAACTTCTTCAATTCTATCCGACATATACTCAAGATTCCGAGCCTTATTTCCCCATTCGGGAGCAAACTGTACAACAGCTAATTTCATATCCTGATTTATAATAAAAATTTAAAAATATAGAAAGGCAAATTACTAAGAAAAAACGAAATTAAAATGATTAAAATCTAATAAATTAACTGTGAATAATAAATCTTTAATAATTCTATTTTATCTCTTGCTTTTTATTATATTCTTTCGTAAGTTACCAATATAATCCCCCCCCGTTATATAAGAAGGGCAATTTATTAAAAATT
>JBAYGQ010000087.1:0-7913 GCA_041666585.1 Bacteroidota bacterium | reverse complement strand
GGAATTGTATCCCCGTTAATAAACACTAAAACATTTCCTACGGCTTTCCTTGCACCGTTATTTCTACCTTCGGCAATTGTTTGTTTCTCTTTTTTCTCATGCAAGACAATTTTATCGGCGTATTTTTCAGCTATTTCAATAGTTCTGTCAGTACTTCCGCCGTCGCTGATTATTATCTCTAATGAATATTTTTCCCTAAGCTCCTGAGTGTACGCTTGAAGTGTCTTTTCTAAAATTTTCTCTTCCTGCAATACAGGTATTATAACACTGATTTTAGGATTGACTCCGGAACTGACATTATCGGGAACAGAAGATAATATTGATGTATTCTGAAGATAACCGTTACGACTCTGCCCGATTTCCGTTAATAATTTTTCACTTGAACTTTGCAAACTGCACCGATTTCTGAATTTTCACAAACAACTAATTTAATAAAAAATGTTTAATTATTGATTAACAGAACGTCAAAATAAAATCTAAGAATTAAAAACGTATATTCCCTATTTTAATAGGAAAAGGGTACATCAAATAAACTTTGGTAACTGCTCCGAATTCTATAGCAGGAGAAGGCAATTTAAAATAGTTCAGCGATTGTTTGAACCAATTCCATACATAGCCTCCATCAGGCAGTATTTTAACCAAATCATAATCTAATGCTACAATAAACTTAGGACTACCCCAAACATCGGAATAAATTTGTTCGGACTTACATTTATCACACTGAGACGGTGGAAACGGACTACACAAATTACGAGCCGCATAACCCACACTCAGTTGGAGCCAAGAGGGCCAAAAATCTTTTAAATCTTTTGGCAACATGTTGTGTATGTTTGCAGATAGAAAAATTGTATGAGAACTGTAATCATCTATAAACATATCGGAAGGAACTCTTTTGTTTTCTCCTATCCATGGAGAGGGTATATACATAAATTTAACAGTAAAGTTTTGTAAATAAGGAACAAAATGTTGTGCCACAAATAAACTCACTCCAAAAATATCTGCATACCAATCCGTAGGAGAAAATCCCCATTCTTTACCGAAACCGTCAAGAATCTCTACATATGTCTCATAAGCCAATCCGGCAACTCCTCCCCAAATAGCAGAAGCATCATAGCTGAAACCGGAAAGCATCATAGATTCGCTCATCACATAAGAGGAAAAATAACCGCCGAAAATATGTCCTGCTTTATCCGCATAAAGAGCATATCTCCCGTCTTCAATTATCCTAAAAGGTCCCCGGTCCTTCCAAATTGTGTTCATCTGCCCGACATGCTGAAAATAAAATATCGTACCATAAACACCGACCATAATACCCATAGCTAAAGGTCTGATATGAGTTTCCGCCAAAGGCATATCACCGGTTATCAGGTAACGCGGATTGTCAGCATATCGAAAATCTTCTGGGCTAACATATTTTTCTCCCGTTCCTTTTTTTATTTCATTTTTTGTCAGGAAGACATCTACAGAATCAGATTGCGTTTGCTCCGAATTCATGCAAATATATTGAGCGACTTCATGGAAGAAAGAATTGTCATTGACAGATGAATCCGCTGAAGCTGGAATAGATAACGAAATGTATAATAATAATGTGATTAATAATTTTATTAATGATTTTATTTGATTCACAATTTGTCCGATAATATGTTATTATTCCTTATGTCTTTTACCCTAATTCTATGATACAGAAAACCCGGTTCTACATTGATTATTTTTACAGTTTTATCTTCAACTATTATCTTTGGAACTAATATCCCAAGAGAATCATTTATTATATCAGAAAATTCGACTACTGCAGAAACCTTACTTCTGTCAAAATTTGTAAGTTCATCAACTCCTCCACGAACAGTAATGTTTATTCTTGATGGAAGAAGATAGTTGTTTTTGGGAAGGGAGCCTCCTCCACGGATTTTTATTTCAACATCATGTATAGTTAATTCTGCAGCAGCTTGTACATCAAAAGAAACAGTAACTGTTTTACCGGATAATTTTACTGTCTCTTTCAACGAATCCATTAAAGGAATTACAAAACTTTGTGACTTGTAACAATCTTTTACTAAATATGTAGATGTAAACCATTTTTTTAATGATTTTATAATTTTTTCGTTACCCGATACTCTAATATATTGAGGTTCCACTTTAACATCACCGACAATCACGAATCCCTCACGAGGTTTAATATCAATTCTGGACAAAACGGGAATTGTCTTATCATCTATACTTCCTGTTTTCAACACAAGTGATTCAGGAATTACGTCGGTAGGTTCAACATTCATCAAATATTCCAGCCCTTTGAAAATGTCAGCTCTTTGCACTGTAAAAAGAGAGTCTTTGATATTTTTACCGGATAAATCAATATTACATTTTGCCGCAGAAGTAAGGAACATCAAGTAAAAAATATCCCAACCGTTACCTTTTACTTTTACGGAGATTTTTGGAGGCAGAACATTTTCGATTGCCCTGTCGGTAGGTAGTTTAACAGTAAGCGGTATGTCAACTACAGGCCTATATTCGCTGTTTAATGCATTATATCCCCATAGTGCGGTCGCTAAAATTATTGAACCGATAAAAGATTTGGAAACCAATATTTCTTTTAGTTTTTTGGGATTAATCCCGGGACCTATTTTAAGTTTCCATTTACTCATCAGTTCTTGTTTGAATCTATATATTTTTCATCTAATAATTTAATTTGCTCATCTATCTTCTTACATTCTATCAATATGTCGCTTTCTTTAGCGGAATCTGTAATGTTTTTGGCTCGTTTCAAAAGCTCATCCTTTTTTGCTTCGAGAAATTTGAATTCGAGTCTGTAAACACAATCTCTGATTATTCTTTCAATATCTTTTTCGGTTTCCCTATCCGAGAACTTTTGCCAATGCTCGCTTAATTCTTCTTTATTAAAGACGATATAAGTAAAAAAATGTTTGTCTGTTTCACTAATCAGATTGGAACCAAGAATATTAGCAACAAGATTATTATCTGATGAATGATGTAAAATTATCTCAAAATATCGTTTTGCTTCATCAGTAAAAAAAGTATCTGAACTTATCTCATATTTATCCACCATTAAATCTAAAGCACCGGGTTCTGTTAAAGACAAAGTAATAAGCAAAGTTTCTTCTGAAAAAAGATTTTTGAAAGATTCGTCTGATTTTTCCCCGTTTTTTGATGTTGTCGAAATTTTTTGAAACTCATGCGATTCAGAATTACTTTGTTTAGGTTGCACAGTTATTTTTTCTTTAATATTTTTTTCATTTCTTGATTTTTCTTTATATATCTGCAATAGTTGAGATTCATTAATCTGAATTGCAGAAGACAATTGTCTGATATAATCATCGTGTTGAAGTCTGTCGGGTATCTTTGAAATCAATTGGACAATTTCCCGTGCCGCAGTAGCTCTGCCCGGAGGCGAAGAAATCGAACCGGTTCTTTTAAGAAGCATTATCCGAAATTCAACAAATGATAAAGCTTCATCTATATATTTATTATATAGCTGACTCCCGTGTGTTTGAACAAGGCTGTCGGGATCTTCACCTTCCGGTAGATGAATAATATTTACTTCAAATCCGTTTTCAATACATAGCACCATAGCTCTGTCGGCCGCATTCAATCCCGCAGAATCGCCGTCGTACGAAATCATAATTTTTTTGCAATATCTGCTTAATAAATTCAATTGTTCTTTAGTAAGGGCTGTACCGCTTGATGCAATTGTGTTTGTAAATCCTTCCTGATGCAGAGATAAAACATCAGCATACCCTTCTACGAGAATAGCATATTTTTTAGAGCGTATTTCATTTTTCGCCTAAAATAAACCGTATAAAGTCTGGCTTTTATCATAAACAATTGATTGAGGAGAATTGACATATTTACCCATCTTATCATTTTCGTCAAGTTGTCTTGCACCGAATCCGATTATCTTTCCGAGAAAATCCTGAATCGGAAACATTGCACGATTTCTGAACCGGTCATAAAAACCTTTTTGTTCATTTTGAACAACTAATCCAGCATCGTTCAGCACATCATCGGAAAAGTTTAGATTTTTCAATTCAGTTATTAATCCATCCCATGAATCAGGTGAGTAGCCTAATCTGAACTGACTTATTAACTCAGGTTTGAATCCTCGTTTTCTGAAAAATGTCTGAGCAATTTTTCCGTTTTCTGAAATTAATTTTTTAGCATAAAATTCAGTTGCCGCTTCTAAAGCTTTCAAAGCAAGTTCTCTTTTTGATAACTGCTGTACTTCTCTTTTGGTCTGCTTTTCGGGAATTACAACACCAGTTCGTCTTGCTAATTCTTTCATAGCTTCAGGATATGTGAGATGATGATAATTAATCATAAAAGCGATAGCATCACCTCCTGCACCACAAGCAAAACACTTGTAAATTCCGAGGTTTGTGGATACATTCAGAGAAGGTTTCTTGTCATCATGAAAAGGACACAAACCGATAAAATTACGTCCCTTCTTACGCAGGTCAATTGACTCCCCGACCAAATCTACTATGTCTATTCTTTGGAGAATCTCTGCACGTATTTCTTCAGTAATCAGCACAGAAGTATTTATTATAAGTTAACAAATGAGAGTATAAACTAAAATAAGAGTATTTTTCGGAAAGAACAACTATAATCATTATAAACATGAGGAGTAAATAAACTAAGATATTTATAATAGAAAGGATAAAAGTTATGCACAACTATTAACAATTGAATTATCAGGGCATATTTTTAGAAGTTCTTTTATTGTTTTACCGAAATTCGGATGTATAATATCAGCCGCAATTTCAACTGCAGGGACTAATACAAATTTTCTCTCGTGCATACGGGGGTGAGGCACAGTGAGTACATCACTTTGAATTGAGGTCTTTCCATAGAAAATAATATCAATATCAATTTCCCTTGCCTGCCATTTAATTTCTTTAGCAGTACGACCTAATGAGCATTCAATACTTTTGCACTTTTCAATTAATTGATTTAAACTAAGACAAGTAAATCCGGTTATTACATTATTAAGAAACCAAGGCTGGTTCAAGTTTCCGACAGGCTCAGTTTCATAAAAAGAAGATAATTTTATATCGGAAATAATATTGTTTGAAGACAAATACTCAATTGCATTCAGAATGTTATTTTGCCTCTCACCGAGGTTAGCTCCGAGTGAAAGCATAATAAATGTTTTATCGGAAAAATCTACTTTATTCTCTTGAGTCATTAACTTTTTCTTACAATTGACTGTTCTGCTTCTATATAACCTACAACACGCCGTATCGGTACATTCATCTTACGAACACGAACATCCGCTTTCTGCAAATTTGCAAACTTCTCCATCGCCAGATTTAAAATCTCATTGGCGATTGTTTCTACAAGATTATACGAATCGTTATTTATAATTTCTTCGATGCAATAATAAGCCTCCTCATAGTTCAAGGCATAATTAACGTCATCGTTAATTATAGCTTCGGTAGCATCGTAATATAAATCCAAATCAACTTCGTATTTACCTCCGATAGACTGCTCTTCCTGCTTTACACCGTGGTACCCGTAAAATTGAGCTGACTTAATGCTCAATTTCATCAATGATGATTCTTTCATAATAGCTTATCACATTTGTTTGTATAAAAAGCAAAATTAGTATATTTTATTCACATAAAAAATTGAAAAGAGAATTTCAATTAATCAATTTTAATCTTTTAATTCACGAAAAACATCCAATGCAAAGGGAAACGGCGATAATGCTCTCTCCAAAACTCCCTGAACTAAAGATATTGTAAGTCCGTAATTAGTTATCGGTACACCTGCCTTCTTTGCTAAACGAATCCTTGAAAGCTTTTCAGTCCTTGTAAGCATACATGCACCACAATGTATAATTACTTTATACTCCTTCAAATTTGCAGGAAAATCCCGTCCCGTTACTATATCAATTTGAATATCCTGTCCAATATACTGCCTTAGCCAGCGTGGAATTTTCACTCTTCCTATATCATCTTCAAGTGCATGGTGACTGCAAGCTTCAGCGATTAATATCTTGTCGCCGGATTTAATTCTGTCTATTGCTACAGCTCCTCTGACTTCCTCATTTAATTCACCCTTGAAGCGGGAAAATAATATCGAAAATGTTGTAAACTTAATATCGGGAGGAGTGTCTGCAACTACTTTCTGAACTACTTGGGAATCGCAAACAACAATGTCGGGTGCTTGCTTTAAAGTTCGCAACAGATGCGGATATTCTCTTTCTTTTACTACAACCGAAATCGCATCATTATCCAATATATCGCGTATTGACTGAACCTGAGGCAGTATCAGTCTTCCTTTAGGTGCCTGCAAATCAATCGGAACAACGAAAACGGCTATTCCGCCGGGTTTTACCAAATCGCCTACCAACGGCAATGATTGAGACAATTCAGAAGGGAGAATAATTTTTATTAAAGATTTAAAATCATTCAAATAATCATCCTGACTCACACTGCAAAGGCTACTGCATAACATAAAATAATCGGTTTTTTCTCTAATCAAATCAATAAAATTTTCATTTGGAGATTCCAAATCAATTTTATTTACCGCGATAACGACAGGCAAATCGTGTTCTTTTATATGCTTTAACAGACTATCTTCAAACTCACCCCATTTATTCGACTCTACAATTAAAACGCATATATCTGCTCTGTCTAAGATTTTGATTGTACGTTCAATCCGCTTTTCCGATAGCAAAGAAACATCGTCAATACCCGCAGTATCTAAAAATGTTACCGGACCAATCGGCAGAAGCTCAAACGATTTCTCAACTACATCGGTTGTAGTTCCCGGAACAGAAGATGTCATAGCAACATCCTGTTTTGCCAGCATATTTAAAAAACTGGATTTACCTACATTCGTCCTACCGAACAATGCTATTTGCAGTCTTAACGATTTTGGTGCTTTATCCATTAATATTACCTGTGTCCTAACGACATAAGATTCGATGGTGAAAGAGTAGTATCCACCAATTCATTCCCTAATTTTTCTTTTAAAAATTCAATTAAATTATCCGCTTTCATACTATGGAATTCATTAAGTAGTTCCCCGGCTTTGTCGTAACCGATTAGCGGTAAAAATGCCGTAATCAATGTTTCATCTTTTTCAAAATGACTTCTGCATATTTCGGGATTTGCAATGATTCCTGCAATATGTTTGGCAAACATCAAATCTGCATTCTGCATCAAATCCAATGATTCCAGCAATGCAAAAGCAATCAACGGAATAAATTCATTAATTTGCAAAGTACCCTGCGAAACACATTCTGAAATCAATTGAACGTTCGAAAGTACTTTCATTCCGCAACTAATCACAGATTCACAAATTACAGGATTCACCTTACCAGGCATAATAGATGAACCGGCTTGTACTGCCGGTAAATTTATTTCGTGTACAAAATGAAGCAGTCTTAAATCGCGTGCAATTTTAATCAGATTAGTTGCGTGTGCACTCATTATACCTGCTACTTCAACAAACGAATCAAGATTTGCAGTTTGGTCTAAAAGTGTATCAGCCCTTGTTAAACCGAGTCCTGTATTAGTTCTTAATTTTTCAATAACAAGAAAAATATATTTTCTCGGTGCAGTCAAACCTGTTCCGACTGCTGTACCGCCGATATTAACAGTTCTCAGTCTCTCTTCGCATTTAAATGTTCTCCAACGGTCTCTTGCAATTGTTTCTGCAAAAGAAGAAAACTGTCCGCCCAAAGTTATCGGAACAGCATCCTGCATCTCGGTACGTCCGATAATCAAAATATCTGCGAATTCCTTTTCTTTTTTCTGTAGTTCACCCTGCAATTTTGCAATAGATTCACTCAACTCACGAACTGCATAAATTGATGCAATTTTTAATGCAGTCGGATAAACGTCATTTGTTGATTGATGCAGATTGCAATGTTCAATCGGATTAATTTT
>JBAYGQ010000086.1:0-7919 GCA_041666585.1 Bacteroidota bacterium | reverse complement strand
CTTGAAAATCTTCTTGAATGGTCTCGTATGCAAAGAAATGCAATTGAGTTCAATCCGGAATCATGTTTACTAAATTTAATTGTAAAGCAAAATTTAGATATTGCCGGAGAATATGCTAAACAAAAGGATATTGAGTTGATAAATAACATTCATGATAATGATATGGTAACAGCTGATATGCCAATGCTTAATACAGTCTTAAGAAATTTGATTTCAAATGCAATTAAATTTACTCCAAGAGGAGGAAAAATCGAGGTGGGAACGGTTAAGTCTTCCGATGAATCCAAGATATCGGAATACTGCATTTACGTCAAAGACAGTGGTATTGGTATGACTCAGGATATTATAAGTAAACTCTTTAAAATTGACCAGAAAGTCTCACGTCCTGGAACTGAAAATGAATCCAGTACAGGCTTAGGACTTCTGCTATGCAAGGAATTTATTGAAAAACACGGCGGCAAAATTTGGGTAGAAAGTGAAGTAAACAAAGGTAGTACTTTCTTTTTTATTCTGCCAAAATCAGAATAAGATAAATGTTAATGATAAATTTATTTCTTGTTAGTTTGTGATAATATTTAAACATCTAACCCTAATAATCATATTTTATATTTACAAAAATATTTGTTTCAGCTTTTTTTTATCGGCTTCTTCAAATTCTAATTTTTAAATTAAACAGTTTTAGACTACCTAATTTTTCCTTTTTATTTGCAAACTTATATTTTCTCTTTCAAAAGATAAAATGATGTTGTTTTCTATACAAAATCTATTTAGAATAAAACATTTTTAGAGTGAATTTTGTAAATTGTATGTTAAAAATTTTTAAAAATAAAAGTTAAATAACATGATACATTTTAACAAGTTTCGTAATTATTATTTTATTGCAATTTCAGTTATTTTTTGTGGAATTCTGGTTTTTTCTCTTTCAAAAACCACTCAGAAACTATATGCTCAGGAAAATGATGAATGTCTTGCATGCCATGAGGATGCAACCCTAAAAGCTACTGCAGGAGGTAAAACATATTCTGTATATGTTAACAAAAAGTTGATAAATAAGTCTGTGCATTCTGCAAACAAGTGTATCAACTGTCATGAGGATTTGGCTAAATCCGAGTTCCCTCATGCCAAACCAAAGAAAGCAAAATGTGGTAGTTGCCATAAGGAAGAGCAGGCACTCTACAATGAATGTCTTCACGGTAAATCCTATAATAAAGGAGATAGACTGGCTCCTACTTGTCAATCCTGCCACGGCTCTCATACAATCGTTCCGAATAAAGACAGAAAATCACCTGTATATCCGCTGAATATTCCCAATCTCTGCGGCAAATGCCATAAAGAAGGATCACCTGTTCAGTTGCAGAGAAAAATTCCGCAAACACACATACTTGAAAATTATGCTGAGAGTATCCACGGAGAAGGTTTGATTAAAAAAGGCCTTGTGGTAAGCGCCACTTGCGCTTCCTGCCACTCTCCGCACAGGATACTTCCTCATACAGATCCGAGGTCAACTATTGCAAGAAAAAATATTGCGGCTACCTGCACAAAATGTCATGCCGCTATTGAGTCTGTACATAAGAAAATAATTAAAGGAGAACTTTGGGAAAAGGAAGCTAAAGTGCTTCCCGCATGTGTTGACTGCCACCAGCCCCACAAAGCAAGAAAAGTTTTCTATCAGGCAAATGTAGCTGATGATGCCTGTAAAAAATGCCATGATAACCATTTGCTTAAATCTTCCAAGACCGACAAAAAGCTTGCTTTCAATTCCGGAGAAATTGCAGGTTCTGTTCATGTCAAGATTGCATGCTCACAATGTCATATTGATATCAATCCGGACCATACAAGACCGTGTGATAACATCACAAAAAAAGTTGATTGCTCTTCCTGCCATACTGAAGTCGGTGATGACTATAAACAGAGTTTCCATGGCATTTTACTCTCGCGAGGGGACCAGAATGCACCTTCTTGCGAAGATTGCCACGGAAGTCACAATATTTTAAAGAGAATGGACGAGAGATCAACAGTATTTCCTCTTAATATACCAAAACTCTGCTCCAGATGCCATCAGGAAGGCAAACAGACACAGAGATATTTCAAGGGTGGAGAGCATCTGATAACCGTACATTACAGTGAAAGTATTCACGGTAAAGGATTAATAAAGAGCGGTCTGACGGTAACTGCTACCTGTGCCAACTGTCACACGGCTCACAAAGGATTACCTCCGAATAACCCTAATTCAAGCGTCAACCCGAAAAATATTTCCAAGACATGCGGTACATGCCATTACGGTATTCACGAAAAATTCGATAAAAGTGTTCATTCACCTAATGTAACAAAGACCGATAAAAAACTCCCCGTCTGTAATGACTGCCATACAGCTCATACAATTAAAAGGACAGAGTCGAATAATTTCAGGACAGAAATTATTAATATGTGCGGTAAATGCCATGTAGAAATCACAGAAACTTATTTTGATACGTATCATGGCAAAGTCTCCAAGCTCGGCTCGGCAAAAGCAGCTAAGTGTTATGACTGCCACGGTTCCCACGATATTCTGCCGGTTGATGACCAAAAATCCCATTTGAGCAGAACTAATATCGTAAGTACATGCAAGAAGTGCCATCCTAACGCAACACCCAGCTTTACCCGTTATCTGACACATGCGACTCATAAGGACAGCAGGAAATATCCAATTTTATTCTTAACTTTCTGGGGAATGACCTTCCTTCTTTTAGGTACTTTCAGTTTGTCATTTCTGCATACTCTTCTCTGGTTACCACGTTCAATTAATATGAGAAAGAAAATGAAGGCTTTCCATAAGGAACACGGCGATGATAAAAAGCAATATATGAGGTTCTCTTCATTAGAAAGAGCCTTGCACTTTATTATGATTAACAGTTTTCTTACCCTTGCTATTACAGGACTGACAATCAAATTCTCATATACTCCTCTTGCAGGATTTTTAGTAAGATTTTTCGGCGGAACAGAGACTACAGGCAACATTCACAGAGTGGCTGCTACTATTTTATTCGGGATATTTATCACACACGTTATTGATTTATTCAGAAAGAAAAAACATGAATTCGGCTCCTGGAAGGCAATGCTTTTAGGTCCCGAGACCATGCTACCGAATAAAAAAGACCTAAAAGACTTTGTTGCTTCAATAAAATGGTTCCTCGGCAAAGGTGAGAGACCGAGCTATGGAAGATGGACTTACTGGGAGAAATTTGACTATTTCGCAGTGTTCTGGGGAGTGTTCGTAATCGGATTCACAGGTTTATCCTTGTGGTTCCCTGAGTTGTTTGCACATGTCCTACCGGGTTGGCTTCTCAACGTAGCTACAATAATTCATAGCGACGAAGCTTTGTTGGCGGCAGGATTTATATTCACCGTCCACTTCTTTAATACTCACTTCCGTCCGGAGAAGTTCCCGATGGATTCAGTAATTTTCTCCGGGCAAATACCGGTTGAAGAACTTGAATTTGACAGACCTGAAGAATATAAGAATTTAATAGAATCCGGCAAACTTGAAGCATCTCTAAAACAACCATTCTCTCCCAGTCTGCTCAGATTGCTGAGAATATTCGGCTTTGCGGCATTGGTTGTAGGCTTATGTGTTGTCGTATGGATAATCTATGCAATGTTAATTGCATATTAAAAGTTTAGAATTAAGTAAAAATAAGGCTTGTACAATTAAAGTGCAAGCCTTATTAATTTTCTTACCCGCTAACAGATTTTTTTTTCTTTTCAAACCATCCGTAAACAGAAGGGATAATTAAAAGGGTCAAAATAGTAGATGTAATTAGTCCGCCTACTACTACAGTAGCCAAAGGTTTTTGAATTTCCGAGCCTGCACCTGAAGCAAAAAGCATTGGAATTAAACTAAATATGGCAATAGAAGCTGTCATTAATACAGGTCTTAATCTATTCATAGTTCCTAAACGAATAGCTTCTTGCAAATCCATGCCCTCCTCTCTAAGTTGTGCTATTTGAGAGACTAAAACAACACCGTTTAAAACAGCTACTCCGAATAAAACAATAAATCCGACTGATGCCGGAACTGATAAATATAAACCCGAAATCCATAGTGAAAATACGCCTCCGATTAAGGCAAAGGGTAGGTTTGTAATAACCAATAAAGCTAATTTAATTGACTTAAAAGTTACAAACAGCAAAATCAAAATAAGTATGATTGCAATAGGTAGAACTATCATTAATTTTGCCATAGCTCTTTGTTGATTCTCAAACTGACCGCCCCACTTAAGGAAATAACCGGTAGGCAACTTTACTTTATTAATGATTTTATGCTTTGCTTCAGCTACGAAACTGCCGATATCCCTGCCTGAAATGTTTAATTCAATCCCAATTCTTCTTAATCCGTCCTCTCTGCTTATTTGTAGCGGACCCTCGGTAAAAGAAATTTCAGCAAGCTGACTTAATGGAATTCTGGAGTTGGTTGAAATAGGAATCAGGATATTACCTATCGTTTCAATTGAATTTCTTTTCTCTTCAGGAATTCTGACAGAAATATCAAAACTACGGTTTTCTTCATATAGTTTGGTAGCTGATTTACCTGCGATGGCTATTTCTATTACATTTTGAATATCCTTTATATTCAGCCCGTATCTTGCAATGTTTTCTCTCAAAATATTAACGACTAAATATGGTTGTCCTGAAATCTTTTCAACAAGTAAATCAGTTGTACCTTTTATTGAAGATAATACATTTTCAATTTGTTCTGCTTTTTCAGTTAAAACATCAATGTCTTCACCGAACAATTTAACAATTAACTGCGCTTTGGTTCCTGCAACTAATTCATCAATTCTGCATTGTATAGGCTGACTGAAGGAAAACCCTATACCAGGAATAGATGATAATGCTTCTCTCATTTCATTTGTTAGTTCTTCTCTTGATTTTTTAGGATTCCATTCGCTTTTAGGCTTAAGGATACCTACATAACCCGTTTTATCCACACCTCTTGTATCGAGAGCAACGCCTGTTTGTCCGATGCGTCCCACCATTGTTTCCAATTCGGGAAATTTCTTTAATTTTTCTCCGACAAGCCTATTTATTTCAATTGATTTGCTTAATGAAACACTCGGAAGTAAAGCGACATCCATATCGAAAGCACCTTCGTCCATAATCGGAATAAACTCAGTACCTAATTTTGTAAATAAAAATAGGGATATAATCAGCAATAAGCCTGCAATTCCTAAAATGTAAAATTTCTTTTCCATTGTTAAAAGAAGAGCAGGATAATAAATTTTCTTAGCATATTTCATCACTATACTTTCTTTTTCAGGAAGGGGTTTTAAAAAGAAAGAACATAAAGTAGGTATTATAAAAATTGAAAGCAATAATGAAGAAAGCAAAGCAATAGCAACCGTCAAAGCAAGAGGAGAAAACATTTTTCCTTCAATACCTTCTAATGATAAAATCGGAATAAATGTAATTGCAATAATCAACTCTCCGAAGATACTCGGTTTTCTTACTTCAAGGACAGCTTTAAGCACTGTACCCAATTTTCTGTCATAGACTCCGCTTTCACTTAGATGTCTCTGAACGTTTTCAACCTGAATAATAGTTGCATCTATTATCATACCGATTGAGATAGCCAATCCTCCCAAAGACATTAAATTTGCACTTAAACCGACAAGTTTCATTACTATAAATGTCGCAAATAATGATAAGGGCAATGCCATTAGAACTACCAATGAACCCCTGAAGCTTCTTAATAATAAATATAAAATAATCAATACAAGAATTGAACCTTCGAGCAATGCAATATTAACAGTACCGACACTTGCATTTACAATTTCAGAGCGGTCATAATACGGTTCTAACTTGATACCGTTCGGGAGTATATTGCTTTCATTAATTTCTTTTACTTTTTGCTCGACTCTTCTAACTATCTCTCTGCTGTTTTCACCACGTAACATCATTACAATTCCGCCGACACATTCTTCTATACCATTAATCAGGGAAGCTCCCTGTCTGATAGCTTCACCTTCTTTTATTTCAGCAACATCTTTCAAAGAAATAGGAATGCCTTCATAAGATTTTAAAACAATATTTTCAATGTCAGTAGTATTTTTTATTAATCCAATTCCCCTTACTATGTATTGTTCAGAGTATCTATCAATAATGTTACCTCCGACATTCTGGTTGTTATTTCCAATAGCTTTATAAATATCATCAATGGTTAAGTTGTACTTCAAAAGTTTTTCCGGCGATGTAATTACCTGAAATTGTTTAAAATAACCGCCAAAAGAATTAATTTCGTTTACTCCCTGTATGCTTTTTAATAGCGGGCTGACAACCCATTCTTGAAGAGTTCTTAAATTAGTCAGATATTTTATTTTTTCACTTGGATTTTCAGGTATTTTACCGTTAAGTGTAAACTGATATATTTCACCCATAGCAGTTGCTATAGGTCCTAACGTTACTTCTGCACCCTTTGCAACATTTTCTTTGGCTTCTGCTAATCGCTCGAATACTAACTGCCGTGCAAAGTAAATATCAACATTATCTTCAAATATCACTGTAACAATTGAAATTCCGAATTTAGTTACCGAACGCATTTGTTTAACATTAGGTAAACCCCGCATAGACATTTCAATAGGATAAGTAACTGTTCTTTCTATTTCTAATGCCGACAATCCATTTGCATGGCTGACTATTTCTACCTGAATATTGGTTACATCCGGAAATGCATCTATAGGTAATGATAGATACGAATAAATTCCAAATCCAATAATCAATAGAGAAATGAATATTATCATTCCTTTTTGTTTTAATGTAAAAGCTATTAATTTCTCTAACATGTTAATCACCTGCCTCAAGTGATTCCTTCTTCATTTCAGATTTTAGTATAAATGCACCTTTGCTGACTATTCTTTCTCCTTTACTGACACCGCTTTTTATTTCGACAAACTCTCCCTGAGTGCTTCCCGGAATAACCTCTCTTTTTTTAAATGTTGTATCGTTTATCGCAATAAAAACATAATTTTCATTTGCATCTTTAACAATCGCTTCGGCAGGGACTATCAAAGCTTTTGCTGATATTGAGGTAGGTATTTGCATTTCTGCAAACATTTCGGGTTTGAGTTTTTTGTCTTTATTAGTAACGGAGGCTCTAATTTTGAATGTTCTCGTTTCTTTGTCAACAATATCGCTAATATAAATAATTTTCCCTTTAAACTGAGTTCCGGCATAAGCCGAAGCAGTTAATGTTATTTCTGGCTTACCGCTAATTCTGTGCAAATCATTTTCATAGATTTGACCGTCTGCATAAAGTGAACTTATATTTATTATCCGGAATGAATTAGTATTAGATTCTACGAGTTGTCCGATTACAACATTTCTTTCAACAACAGTTCCTTCAATAGGTGACTTTACAGCCAAAAGTCCAGCAATGTGATTTTCGTTTTCGGATGTTTCTTCAATGTCTTTGTCTGTAAGCCCGATAGAATGGATTTTTTTATCTTCGGCATTAAGTTCAGCTTTTGCTTTTTCAAATTCAGCTTTTGCTTCGAGAAATGATTTTTGTGAGCCGACATTCTGCTCTATCAAAGATTTTAGTCTGTTATAGTTGGCTTCAGCATAATTTAGGTTTGCTTTTGCTTTTAAAAATAAGGCTTTAATTTCACCTATTTGTAAACCTTCAATCAGCATCAGTGTTTGTCCTTTTCTAACGCTACTGCCGATATTAACGAAAACTTTGCTGACTCTTCCCTGAACTAAAGAACCGACATAAGCTTCTAAATCCTGATTTGGTAAAATTTTTGCCGGAGCGGATATTGCTCCTGTTAATTCACCCTCAGTTACTGTGCATATTTCAAGTTTTATTTCTTTAACTGATTCTTTTGTAAGTTTAACTATTTCTTTCTTTTCCTTTTCCCTATTTTCATCTTTTGGTTTTTCTT
>JBAYGQ010000085.1:0-7935 GCA_041666585.1 Bacteroidota bacterium | reverse complement strand
TGAAATGATAGTCTAATTAATTATCAATGATGTTATATATTTGGTTTATAATAAACGGGTAATAAAATAACAATGAACATACTTCAAGTAAACAAATTTTTTTATATATGCGATGGGACATCGAGATATTTGTTTAATCTGTCCGATCTGCTTGCCCAAAAAGAACATACCGTAATTCCGTTTTCGATGATGCATCCAAATAACGTTTCTAACCCCTACTCTAGGTATTTTATCAGTCAGATTTCATTCCGCAAAGAATCGTTATCAAACCCTTGGAAAATACTTGGTAGGATGTTTTATTCATTAGAGGCAAAAAGAAAAATTAATATGCTTTTGGATGAAAATAGGATTGATATTGTTCATTTACACAGTATCTATCATCATATTTCGAGTTCAATTATTCCGGAGATTAAAAAGAGAAATATTCCCATCGTGATGACTGTGCACGATTATCATCTGATAGCACCCAATAATCTTCTTTTTCATAACGGAAAAATTTGCGAAATAACAAAACCGGATAAATATTATAAAGCTCTTATCCACCACTGCGTTAAGGGTTCTTTGCCAGCCAGTGTTTTGGAAGTTGCAGAAAAGTATTTTTACCAATACGTTTTAAAGGATAGAGATTTGATCGATCAGTTTATTGTCCCGAGTAAATTTGTTAAAGAAAAACTTCACGAGTATGGAATTTCATGGGATAAACTCAAAATAATTCCGCATTTTATAGATACTCAAAAATATAAACCGGATTATCGTTTAGGATCCTATCTTTTATTCGTTGGAGGTTTATACCCTCATAAAGGAACAAGATTTTTAATTGATATCATGGAACGGATTCCCGAAATAAATTGTTATATTATTGGAGTCGGAAGCGAAGAAAAATGGTTAAAGAAAATAATTTCCGATAAAAAGATAAAAAATATCAAGCTTTTGGGATTTGTTTCAGATAATAAACTGAAGGAATATATGCAGCATTGCCGGTTTACCATCATGCCATCACTGTGGTACGAAGGTTTTGGATATGTACTAATTGAAGCTAATGCATGCGGAAAACCGGTGATAGCGTCCAATATCGGTGCTATACCAGAGGTAATTAGAGAAGGTAAAAATGGCATATTATTTAAACCTAATGATGTCGGTGAATGTGTTTCAAAAATTTGTAAATTATGGAACAACTCGAGTAAAATCACTAAAATGGGTAGAAATGCGCGTAAATTAGTGGAGCAGATCTACAATCCCTCAGATCATTATCAGCATCTATTAGAGATCTATCAATCTGTTCTCCGATAATCATATATAATAATTTTATGAACTTAGGGAATTTCCGGCTGATTGATAACGACATTACAGCCTGTGATTTGGAATATATTTTAGATAAGATTAGGAAGAGCAGAATTAACAAGCGTAAATTGATCATATCTCCCCTTGCTTCTTATACGTTGACTTTAGCTCGACTAAATACCAATTTGAGGACAGTGCTTGCAAATTATGACTACCTTTTGCCTGATAGCCAGTGGATAAGAAGATTTATCAACTTGTTTTATAGCGTTAGAATCAATAAAACAATTACAGGAACTGATTTGATGCTTTCAGTCTGTGACTATGCGAGTAAACAAGGGTATCGAATTTTCTTGTACGGGACTTCTAAACCTACCTTAACGAAATTAGTAGACAAATTGCAGAAAGTCTATCCTCATTTGATTATATGTGGGATTAAGTCATCATTATTTCGAGTATTAACTTATTCTGAAAAGAAAGATCTATGCTCCCAAATAGATAAATCCGATACGGATATTCTATTTACTGCGCTGGGAAGTCCTTTGCAGGAATTGTTTACCTATGAAATGCTAAATCGCCGACCTTGTTTAATAAAGCCAGTCGTGGCTATTCCTGTTGGAGCTGCATTCGATTTCATATCCGGAGTTAAACCCAAAGCGCCAGCTTGGATGCAAAAGATAGGATTTGAGTGGCTTTTCCGGTTAATGTGCGAACCCCGAAGGCTTTTGAAGAGATACTTAATTTATGGCCCGCTCTTCATCTGGTTTGCGGGCTATGAATATTCTAAATCACTTCTCAAGAAAACTGATTAATTTATGAATCGAATAAAAAATAAATCATTAAGATATAAAAATATTTCAAATGCAGGAATAAGTTTTGGATTAGTTATTTTCTATTTGTTAACGTTATTTTCTCCGAATAAGATTATTTGCTTTTTCGCATATTTTGTTTCAGTATTCGTATTTTACGTTAAGCTTAAGAATATTCGTACAGCGCTAGTTTATTCCTTAGTCCTTTCTCTATTTTTTGATATTACTCTAGCATCAAGCTGGTTTATGATGGAGCCTACTAGATTGTTAAATGGTTCCGCGTATGGAATTTCTCCTTCAACTATTTTAATTGCAGCGTTGCTGCCTCTCTCTATTGGTCAAAAACATTTAAAAATAAAACTTCCCGATCTATTGTGTTTATTGTTTTATACTTGGAATTGCATCTTATTTATCGTATTTCCCTCAAATACCGTTTTATACTCTTTATTTACTTTAACAGAAATAATTATTTCCTACTTTTTATTCAGATTATATTTAACCAAAGATTCCGTACAGGATATTGTTACGATCTTCATGTCCGTAATGGTTTTTCAAACGATTTTAGGTGGTTTTCAAGCGGTATTAGGCAGACCGATCGGATTAATATCAGAATCCGTGAGTTCCGGTAATCCTTATGGTTATACGGCGGCTGAAGATACAGATCTTTTTAGAATAACCGGTTCGTTCGGTCATCCAAACTTTTTGGCCGCGTTTCTTTTGATAGCTATCCCCTATTTACTTCTTAATCCCTCTGCGAGTCTGGTAATTAACTTTCTTAGAATAGGTTCGTTTGCTCTACTTTTTTTTACGTATAGTCGTGTCGCATGGTTTATAGGAGTCGGTTATTTACTACTGTATTTGTATCAAAATTATTCAGGTAAATTCATTAAACGCATAAAAAGTATTAAAAAAAGTTTAGTATTCCTATGCGGTTTACTTGTTGTTTTAATCCTAGTATTTCCATTCCTAATTACCCGAATTCAGACATTTTCGGTTGCATTTGATGAATTCGGATCCATGGGAGTACGATTTAAACTGTATGAAGAAGCGTTGAACTTGGTTGTTCAATATCCGGTTAGCGGTGTGGGATTTAACCGTTCGCTGGAAGTATATTCGTCAAATCCGGCGACAAATCTTTTTACCAAAATTACCCCAAGCAGTTTTTACCGGATCCATAATACCTTTTTGGAAATGGCGACAGAAATAGGAATTCCGGGATTTACAGTTTTCATTCTTTTTTTAGTATCACTCTTCTATCATTATAGGAATAATAAAAATTGGATATCACGAGCATCGCTTATTGGCTTAATAGGTTTTATTGGGATTTCCCTACTTAATCCATTTTTCCATACAACGCAATTCAGGATGTTTTTTCTTTTGGTTCCAATAATACTGATTTAAAGATTCTTGTATTAGACCTATCACCCTGATATATTACCTATGATGATTAAGCTTAACAAAAAGTTTAAAACGGTCAATATATTTATTATTGTAATTCTCGGGTTATTTACAATATCCACATTGTATTATTTGTACCATCGTCAGAGATCACAATCTTGGGTATACGTCACCCTCTCTCTGGTTAGACCTTCCAACACGCCTCTTAATATTGTCTATAATTCGGTTCCTTACTGGGTGGGTAACGCTATCTCAGTCGGAGATCGTGAACAAAATTTACTTGGTTCCGTCGGAGTAATCGTTTTGGATAAAGAGTCTTATGATTGGATCAATTTTGGCCAGGTTGTAAATTTGGTGCTTAAAGTAAATTCAACAAAGGATCGTACGGGAGTAAATTTGTACAAAAACAATCCTCTTTTGGTAGGAAGTCTTATGGATTTGAAATTAAATAGAGTTCAGGCCCAAGGAATAGTCATCGATATTTCTGATACCCTGATCCCCAAAAAAACCGATAAATTAGAAATTACGTTAAGAGCGAAACAGGTAGAACCATGGATTGCCGAGAATATTAAAGTCGACGAAGAACTCAAGGATAATAAAGGTAATGTTGTGGCGAAGATAAAATCCTTTAAATCAACCGTGGGAGATACGCCTGTAAATATAGACAATCGAACAAATACAATTGTTTGGGATACGAGTAGAAGCAATTTGGATGTTATTGTTGATTTAACCTGTACGGTTATTGATAATGAGTGTTATTTCGCTCAAACCGAGAAAGTTAAAACAAATGAAAATATTTTTTTGCCATTTACCAGTGTTTCTTTAAACTATCCTATTGCAAAAGTTAAACCCCAATAATCTTCAAGGATTAGGTATTAAATAATTTATAATTAACTATAAGAATGTCCGATACAGTATATTTTAATATAGCGGGTTTTTCAATAAAAATTGTCTTCCAGAAGACAATAGACACTTTTGCCTATAAGAGAATAAAACGAGATATTTTAGATTTGTTACAGGGTTTTATCGCAGTTTATACCGAGAAAATCGATTACACGATTGAATTTATTGATCCTGGATTCATTCAGACTCTTTTTAAACCCAAAAAACAAACCACGTATACTCTTCTTTATCACCGTACTCAGCAAAAAATCGTAACCTTCTACTATTTGAGCATATTTCAATTCCAATCACTACTCCAATCAACACTACTCTACTTACTAAACGCAAATAAAGGTTTCATGGTACACTGTTCTGCAATATTGATAGATGAAAAAGCGCATGTATTTTTGGGTGTCAGTGGAGCCGGTAAATCAACGATTGTTAAATTTCTTTATAACAGTTATCCAATAATTGCAGATGACCAACTCATCATACGCAAAGAAAATAATGAATACTACTGTTATCCTTCACCCTATAGAGAGAAGGTCTCATGGATAATAAAAAACAGAAAACGTTACCCGTTAAAGGGGATGTATTTTCTCCAGAAATCAAAAAAATATTATATTTCGAAGACTTCAGATTTAGACCCAATAGTGAAGCTCATCTTCAATCAAATTTATACGGATCACCAATTTAAAAAAAATCAGGCTTCAATAACCATGAAATTTATATTTGATTTCGGTAAATTTTATTCGCTCTCGTTTGGAAAGAATAGAAAGAAGGTTCTATCGCTTATATCAAATTCTTCTGCTGGTTAAGTAGCGACAGTTTTGCCTCGAGCACAGTCTGTTTTTTCTGAAGTTCTTTTACTGCTTCTATAAGCACTGCCGTCAATTTGGGATAGTCAATTGCCAAGTAATCATCGTTTCTTTTTACGACGAGTTCAGGAAACACTTCTTTTACCTGCTGTGCGATCAATCCAATTTCTTTATTGTGTGAGGAGTGAATAATCGATTTGCCTTTTTTGTTCCACTCAAAATATACACCGTTCAAACGATTTATTTTTGAGGATACGGAACCGATTCCAGTTATTTTTTGCTTTAACCTTTTATCTGAACAATATCCCTCAATACAGGTTGGGTTTCCGCAATTACACGATGTGCAGCCATAACACAAAGCAAGAAGTACTTCATCTTGGTCCGTTGAAAATGTGTTCGAGAAAAAAGATACAGATAATCTCTTTGAAGTTATTCTGGGTTTTTTATACTTGACTTTATGATCTCTGTTTAATCTCATTGGTTTTTAGCAATTTTTATAAATTCTATCTTTTTTATATACCCTTTATCGGTGGGTTTTAATGTAGGATTGAAATAAGTAACATGAGTAATCAGATCCCCTTCTTTTATGTCTTCTGGTTTTATCGATTCTTTATTGATGCCGTTTTGGACATAATAGCTTGTAATCTTTTCGAATTCAGTTGGTAATGTGTATCTTAGATTCTTCTCATCAGGATTTGTTGCAAAATCATACTTAAAATCAAAGGGCGAATAGGATATGACTTGTGTTAGTTTTTCTTCTATTTTTACAACCATGTCTATCGTCATGTCTTGCATGGGTACATAAGACGATAGAAAAGTTGAGGCATAATTCTGTATCGAATTACTAATCGGGGTAGGGATAGTCGTCTCTTTTGATTGGTTTATTTCAGGAGAGGTTTTACTTTTATGGATATATAAATAATAGCCGATTTCGACTGAAAAAATGATGAGCAGAAGTATTGATAATACTAATAAGATTTTTCGAGACATTCTATAACCATATTACCTATATTAAATCAATCTTTCAAGTAAGGAGATTTGTAATCGAGAATATATGTCTTATATGCTCCAAACTGTGCGGTAGGTTGTAGTTTTTTCAGAGAATCAGGTATATCTGAGTTTGCATCAACTATAATAATTGATTTTTTCGGATCTATTGGAGAAATTTCTTCAGGATAAAACCTACTGAAAAGCTTATCAATCTTACTTCGGTTGGGTGTTTTGCCGTACGTTTTAAATAGATAGCGCCATCCTCCCAAATACCCCCAGCCGCAATCCATACACGTTAGCTCATAAGTATCATTTCCTAATTCATTTATAGTTGACTGAACTATATTTTTCTTGGCCGTTAATCCCCGACTGGTAGATGTAGTGAAAAGTGAGAACAGATTAACGGAGATGAAAACAACTAAAATACCGCCTAATATTTTTGGTTTCAAATAGTTGCTTCCATAACGTGAAATAATGAGAATAATAAGGGGATAACAACCGACGAGATAGAATTTAAAAATCCACCCGGGGAAAAATATATAGCCAACTGAGAATAAAGATATAATTATTAGTAATAGCCGCATAGGCGTATTTTTTTTGCTGAACATTGTCCTTAGAAACAGAAAGAAACTAAGAAATGATGCAACAAGTATGGGAATATTTTGAAAGACTTCAGCCCAGAAGCCGGGAAAATGAAATACGTTCGGGATCTTTTGTATATTCCATAGTTGACCATATGCAATTATAAGATCCTCTAAATGCGGGATAACGGCAAAAGAATAACTTCTTCCCGGAACACTCGTTCCCATCAGGAACTTTAGCGGCATCAGAGTATCAATAAAATTGTTGTTGACATCGAATACGATAAGAGGAAATATGAGGAATAGAAATAATCCAATGGCTAAAATCCATGTTTTAATCTCGATTTTGTTCAGCCTCTTTATAATAATATAAATTATGAACGGCCAATATATAAGGAGTGAAAGATGAAGATGATACACCAAACCCATAAGGCTAATGGATACTATAAGCCAGCGTGTGTTTTTCAATGCTTTGACTAAACTGAAATATAACCAAAGTGAAATAAGCGGTATGGGCATCGGATTCCAAAACCTGCGGTCAAAAAAAACGATGAATGCTGAAAAGCCATACAGGATACCGGCTGTCAACGCAGCTTTTGTGTTATATAATTTTTTACTAATGTAGATTATGCTCACTGTAGTTGATATCCCGACAACTGAAGAGAAGTATCCTAGTATTGCCGGATCACCTTTCGATATATAAAACAGTAACGCATTTAAATAAGTAAAAGCCGGTCCTAGATAGAACCCGATTGAAGAATTTATCCCTATCCAAATTAAATGAAAATTCTTAACAATCGACCAGGCGATTGTAGCCTGGTATTCTTCGTCAATCCCGAAATAGAAAAGTTGAGGTACCTGCCAAATTCTAGCAACAGATGCTCCTATCAAAATAACGATCGCGATTGCAATTTTACGGTTATTCATTTGATATAGGCAAACTCTCTGAATTTAAAAATACCCAACTAGGTGTTCTTCTTATAATTACGCAAGAATTGTGAGGCAGTCTTATTTCCTGAATACTTTTTCAGTAAACTTGCATAGGAAAAAGTTAATAAGGCATCGTCTGTCGACAACATCTTTTTACGAGTTGCCTTAAGATAATCGCCCAATTCTTGTTTTTTTTGTTTTTCGATTTCTTTTAACTCCTTTTGGTAGTGAGGTAAATGAGGTTGAGGA
>JBAYGQ010000084.1:0-7938 GCA_041666585.1 Bacteroidota bacterium | reverse complement strand
AGTTCTTTCCGAAGTTAAAAAAATCAAAAAAGCAAAAGACATATAAATATAAAATTATTTTGTATTATTTTCATTTTGAGGTTACTATGAATAAAAATATTGGTACAACAGACAGAATTATCCGCATTGCATTATGTGTAATCATTGCAGGATTAGGTATCTATTATCATAGCTGGTGGGGTTTACTGGCTGTTCTTCCTCTTGGAACAGCATCCATAAGTTTTTGTCCCGTATATCGGATTTTTGGTATTAGCACCTGTAAAACAAAACCTCAGGCTTAATATTATTTCCTTGTACCCAAGCTCCTGCTTTGGTTCACCGATGTATCCTTGTAACGAAGCTCTCGCTTCGTAACACTCTTCTCTATCTCTTGAACAGACGAGGGCGTCCGTTCTACCAAAATTTCCCCTCCTTTTAAAGGAGGGGTCAGGGGTGGTTCTTCAGTTCATAAAGTTAAAAGTTTGTAAAGTTCATAAAGTAAATTAAAAACTTTCCTTCTTAATTTCCCCTCCTTTTAAAGGAGGGGTCAGGGGTGGTCTCTTACTCTACCACCAAAACCTTCCTCACAAAAACCTGCTTTGCAGTCTGTACCTTCACAAAATAAATTCCGGATTGCATACCCTGCATAGAAACCGCAATTTCCTCAGAATCCGCGGTCTTACTCAGCACAAGGCTTCCCATAACATCATAAATTTCAATTTTCCGCAAATCGAAATCTTTACTTTTTACAATCAGCGTTTTGTTTTTCTGTGCAATCTTTATATCATCACTTTTTTCTGTAGGCTCAAAAACTGAGGATGGTTGCCAGTTTGGATTAAATAAATAAATAGCAAATTCATTTGCAACTAAAATATATCCAGTTATATTAGAATACGAATACGCCGATTTGGAATATGAACCAAAGCTAAAAACTGAAGTATCATTTATAAAATCCCAAATTTGATTATGTGGTTTACTGTCTAAAAAAGGGTCTCCACTTCCGAAAAGTAAATATTGATTATTTGATGAAAAATTTATTATATCGTATGCATATCCTCCGAGTTTAGTTCTTGGATAAGTCCTAAAAAGAGTATCAGCAAATAAATCCCAGACATAATTTGAGCATCCAGTATCTATTTTTGTACCTGCCATATACCTACCGTCGCTCGAAAAAGATATATAGGAATAATAACTGTCCTGCCTATCTTCCAATACAGTATCAATCTGCCAACCGTTTGTAGTGTATTTGGTTAAATTGTACCAATAAGAATTTGGTGAAGAGTACAGTTTAAAACGTATAACGAATGAGTTACCATCCGGTGAGTACGCAATATATTCAGGCAAACCATCATAATCGAGGTTAATCCATTTTACAACAGTATCTGCATCTAAGTCATAAACCAATATCCTTGCAGTATCATATGGGTTATTTTGATTTGGGTGTTTATTTTTCACCCAAGTTCGACATACAAAGTAAGTCCCATCTGGCGATAGTGCATTAATACCAACAACAAAATTTGTATCTTGATTGCTGAATATTTTAATTATATCCTTTGTAGTTGTATCCCAAATATAAGTTCCATTATCGCAAATTGCAGAGATTCTTTTTTTATTAAATGAAATTGATATTTCATTAGTTGCAATTGGGCCTGCAGCCTTTTGGAAGGAATCTATAATATCCCCTGTATGAGCATCCAGATAATATATAGTGCTGCCCATTGCCGCTATTATTTTGTTTGTATCCGGCGAGAATGTTGCGAAATAGCATTTCTGTGGAAACAGTGCTTTAGACCAAACTGTATCAAGGTCAATAGCAGAAGCTTCCTGCACAAAAGACATAAGGATTGCGAGTGTTAAAATCAATTTTTTCATAATCAAACTTAAATAAATTAGAATAAAATAATTGGTATTATTAATTTAGTATAGATTTATTGTCATACCCGCGAAAACGGGTATCCATAACACATTGGAATACATTAGATTCCCACTTTCGTGGGAATGACAATTTCTTAGTTTTCTATACTTATTTTCCAAAACCAAACAATTTCATGTAATTATTTCCAGACAACAAACAGTTTATTATAAACGGCTTTGTCTGTAATGATTCTTAAATTATAAACTCCGTTTGCAAGTGAAGAAATATTAAAATCAACTGCATTTGAAGCGGTGGATGAAAGATTCGCCTGTGTAAAACTCAATACTTTCTGTCCGTTTAAATTATAAACATCAATTCTTACTTCAGATTCTGCATTTAAAGGAAGATTGAAATTTATAAAATCATTTGCGGGTTGCGGACTGATTTTAAAACTGTAATCCTTTTCTGTGGCTTCTTCAACATCGGTTGGTAAACCGTCCCAGCCTGCCAATCTTGCAAACATCCACCAGACTGCAGTTCCTTTCCTTACGCAGTTCAAGGCTTCGGAGTGGGCGCAACCTGAACTAACGGCGGCAATTTTTGAATAGAGATGATTCGGATTGTTAGTAACCCAGTTTGTAGCCCAGTTTTGGTCGTTCCATGGATTTTTATCACCATTGGCATCATAAAGGCATCCGTCGGTAGCATATTTTTCCATATAATTCACCTGACCGTCCGGGTCATAGCTTTCAATGTCCGCAAAGTCAAAAAGGATTTTCTTATTATCTCTGCAAAACTTTCTTATTCTTTCATTAATTTTATTAAGATTTCCTAAAGCTCCCGTTCCGTCAAGATGCCCTGTAATATAAATAAATTTGATTTGGGGATATGTTGTTTCCAGCTCAGCCATAGCATTCAAATAAGCATCAATTCCGGTAGTAGTGTTACCACTGCAGCCTCCGCACCATGACCACATAATGACGTTTCTGTCGTTATTCGGTGTATTTAAGAAAGTAATTGTAGCATTTTTCCAGGTCAAATCCCCGCTCGAACCTAAGTCTGCCGCACCCGAGATTGCATAGTCATTGAAAAATACTCCTGCTCTGTAACCGCTACCCGACATTTGGAAATCGAAGTCATTGCCGACATACTGTTTTATTGCATTAATTCCCGTTACTAACTGACTTCCATGTGATGTGTGCTGATAAGCTATTTTCAGACTACCTTTTGCACCCGTGATAAAAGATTTCGGAATATTATTCAGATTTGTACAATTATGGTCAATTATTATCTGCGAATTCATTGTACAAATTCCGATAACATATACTGCGAGTACTAAAAAAAAGAATTTTGTTTTCATAATACACCCCGAAAATATTTGATTATTTTTAAAAGAAAATATTCATTGAAAAGAGCTGTTTCTCTTTTACAAATATAGTATAAAAAATGAAAGCAAAAATAAAAAAGCGTTCCGGTTAATTAAAACCGAAACGCTAATTTAAAAAACTCTAAGATTTATTTCTTACTTATTTTTTACCTTTAGCCGCCACCGGTGCGGGAGTTGCCGCCGCCGCCGCAGTAGCCGCCGCAGTTGCCGCCGCAGCGTCTGCTGTAGCCGCAAGTTTAGCATCTTCTTTGCTGACTCTTGGCATTACAACGGAGACAAGCACTGTATCAGGTGACAAATGGAATTTAACATCTGGTACAAGTACATCTTTAATGTGTACAGATTTACCTATGGTGAGTTCAGTAACGTCAATTTCGACGGCATCAGGTAAATCTTTCGGGAGACATTCCACTAAAAGTTTATGGTGAACATGCAGAAGCATTCCGCCTTCTCTGACACCTTTAGCTTGACCTTTCAAAACAATGGGAATGTCAACGGAGATTGTTTTTCCGCTGATGATACCCATTAAATCAAAATGAATAAGCTTATCGGTTACAGGATGGAAAGACGCTTGCTTGAGAAAACACTCGACAGAGCCGTTTTCGCCTTCAATCTGAAGATTTACTATTTTGGTAGTTGATGTATAAACAATCGAACGCAAGTCAAGAGGTTTTGCGAGGATTGGAATAGATTCTTTCCCATTGATATAAAAAATACCCGGTACCATATCTTTCCTTCTGAAAGATTTGGATATTTGCTTTCCGACGGGGCGGCGGCTTACATTTAATGAAACCTGATTCATGGCTGATTAACCTAAAACATAATGTATAATAAAAACTCTATTTTCAAAAATCATCTTTCCATTTCAAACAATGAGCTAATCGAGCGGTTGTCGTGAGTCCTGATAATAGCTTCCGATAGAAGCTCGGCAACAGAAATAACCTCGATTTTCTTGCTCTCACGTTTAAGCGGAATAGTATCGGTAACGAAGAGTTTTTCAATAGCTTTCGACTCTTCGATTTTATCGAGTGCGGTTCCTGAAAAAACAGGATGAACGCATATACCGATAATTTTATTGGCTCCTGCTTCCATTAATGCTTCGGCGCATTTAACGAAAGTAGTGCCGGTATCAATTAAATCATCAACGATAATAAGATTCTTATCTTTAGGATTGCCGATAATATTCATTACTTCAGCCACATTATGAGCAGGTCTTCTCTTGTCAACAAGAATAAGGTCTCCTCCTAATCTCTTGGCATAGGCACGGGCTGTTTTTACTCCACCTACATCCGGTGCGGCAATAGCGAAATTATCAAGATTTAATTTCTTGACTGCTTTTAAAAGAACAGGGGACGCATATAAATGGTCCAACGGAATATCAAAAAAACCTTGAATTTGCGATGAGTGCAGGTCAACCGTAATAACTCTGTCGGCACCGGCACGAACCAGCAAATTCGCAACTAATTTGGCTGTAATAGAAACACGCGGCTGGTCTTTTCTGTCCTGCCTTGCATATCCATAATACGGGATTACAGCTGTAACTCTTGTGACTGAAGCACGCTTAGCGGCATCAATCATAGTCAGGAGTTCCATTAAATTTTCAGCCGGAGCAAAAGTAGATTGAATCAGAAATAGGTCAACACCACGAATATTTTCTTCGTATTTAACCCATATTTCGCCGTCGCTGAAATTCCGTATATTAACTGCGGAAAGGTGAATTCCCTGTTGCTCAGCAACTTTTTTAGCTAATTCGAGATTCGAGCGACCTGATGCAACTTTATAATGTTTCACGGCACTTGCACAATAATGTTTGCAATGCTGGGGCGGAAGGATTCGAACCTTCGCGTGTCGGCTCCAAAGGCCGATGCCTTACCGCTTGGCTACGCCCCATAATTTTATTAATTAAAGGACTACAAAATTATGACTATTTTATCAATAATACAAATTATTTTCTATGCAGGACTATTAGCGGAAAGAATATGGCCATGATAAATCTTTATAATGATAAACTCTCATAAGTAAAGCCATTGCGTCCGAAAGTATTCTCACGGACGCAATTTTGCATAATTTTATTTATATTCTTTATCCACGACAGTGATTCTACCCGGGTATTCAATGTTACCGAGTGGAGTAGAAATAGTCGGATGTATGTCGAGTTTAAGCCTTGCGGGATTTTTATTTAAACCGCCGAGAGCCAAAGCAAGATTTACAACTTTATCGTAGCCCTGATTTCCGAAAAACTGATACAAATCCAAAGATACATTCAGAGGAATATTCGTTGACTGACCTGTACCCGGGATTTCGAAAGTTTTGTCAATATCCCCGGAAACAGTTTGGGCATCGTCTATCAACAACCGCCAATCCAACCTTGAAAGTGTTGCAGTTGTTTGCGGTGTACCGCCTTTACCGTCGTTAGGATTACGGGCTGAAACGTTTAAAACAAAGTCCGACGGAAAACTTTTAGTCGCGAATGACCTTGTAAGACTTAGTCCGTCTGTGAGCGAAAAATCGGACAATGATTTTTTGTTGCTCAGATTAATTCCGCTCAAACGATAGTTACTTACATTTTCAAGCTTGAACTGGCAACGCTTCAGGTTGTTGATTGCCTGAGTAAACTGGGCTAACTGCTTACAACCCTGATATACAAAAATTGTAAACGCAAACAGAGTCAATGCAATAATTATTTTAAATACTTTCATTCCAAATCCCTTAACTTGTTAATTGAACATTTATTTTTTTATTCAATGACGTATCTTATTAAAATTTATGAAAAGAAAATTTATTATTTTTCATAGGAAGTTCTTTTTTTTACTTTTTTAATAATTAAAATTAACATTTTTCGTTATACAACTTTAAAATCGGATAAATTTAATAAAAGAAAAAAATAAAATTATTTATAAAATAGTAAGAGGTATTCATGACTGATATCCAGGAACTTAATAGAAGGATTCAGGAAGAAAGCAGTTTTGTTGATATGCTTTTTATGGAAATCGGTAAGGTTATAGTCGGTCAAAAGCCGATGGTTGAAAGACTTTTAATAGGATTACTTTCCAAAGGGCATATACTCTTGGAAGGTGTACCCGGACTGGCAAAAACTTTGGCGATTAATACACTCGCAAAAGCAATTGATGCGAAGTTCAGCAGAATTCAATTCACTCCCGATTTACTTCCCGCAGATTTAATTGGCACGATGATTTATAATCAAAGACAGGAAGAATTCACTGTCCGCAAAGGTCCTATATTTGCGAATTTTATTCTAGCGGATGAAATTAACCGCGCTCCGTCCAAAGTGCAGAGTGCTTTGCTCGAGGCTATGCAGGAACGTCAGGTTACAATAGGCGACAAGTCATTTAAACTCGAAGAACCATTTCTTGTGCTTGCAACTCAAAACCCGATTGAACAGGAAGGTACTTATCCTTTACCTGAAGCTCAGGTGGACAGGTTTATGCTCAAAGTTGTAATAAACTATCCTGCACGTGAAGAAGAAAGAGCGATTATGCGTCAGAATCTAGCATTCGATTTTCCTGAGCCTTCAACTGTTCTGAAACCTGTAGAAATTATCAATGCAAGAAATCTTGTAAAAGAAGTCTATATGGATGAGAAAATCGAACAGTATATACTGGATATAATTTTTGCTACACGTGAACCAAAAGAATTTAAACTGGATAAATTATCAGGTTTGATTTCATTCGGGGCATCTCCCAGAGGCTCGATTAATCTTGCTCTGGCGGCTAAGGCTTATGCTTTTATTAAACGTAGAGGATATGTTATTCCGGAAGATATCCGCGCTATTTGCCTCGATGTTCTCAGACACAGAATAGGTCTTACATACGAAGCGGAAGCGGAAAATATGACATCCGAAGATATATTAAATGAAATTTTGAATACAGTCGAAGTGCCGTAATAAGTAAGTATTGGTGCAGTTTTTCCAATTATAATTAAATTGAAAATGGATGCAACAGAATTAATAAAAAGAGTCCGCAAAATTGAAATTCGTACAAGGGGACTTTCTAAACATATATTCTCAGGTGAGTACCACAGCGCTTTCAAAGGCAGAGGTATGGCTTTCAGCGAAGTTCGTTCCTATCAGTACGGCGACGATATCCGTTCGATAGACTGGAACGTTACCGCAAGGCTGAATCATCCCTATATTAAAATATTCGAGGAAGAAAGAGAACTTACCGTTATACTTCTTGTGGATGTAAGCGGCTCGGAAAGTTTCGGGACCAAAGTACAGTTCAAGCGCGACCTGATAACAGAACTTTGTGCGGTTCTTGCCTTTTCCGCACTTCAGAATAATGATAAAATCGGAATGATTTTCTTTAGTGACAAGATTGAGAAATTCATTCCACCGAAAAAAGGACGCACTCATGTTTTGCGTATCATCCGCGAATTACTTGAATTTGAGCCTGAGAACAAGAAGACAGATATTAGCGGTGCATTGCAGTATTTGTTTAATGTCATCAAAAAACGGAGTATTATCTTTGTTCTGTCCGACTTTTTATCTCAGGATTTTGAAAGTGCATTAAAAATTTCAAGTAAAAAGCATGATACAGTTGCTGTTCAGGTTTACGATAATCGTGAGCAGGATATTCTGAATTTGGGATTAGTGCAGATTGAAGATGCTGAAAGCGGCGAGTCTTTCTGGGTTGATACTTCTGTTAAATCAGTAAGAGATAATTATCTGAAATGGTGGTGGGAAAAACAATTCAAGCTT
>JBAYGQ010000083.1:0-7978 GCA_041666585.1 Bacteroidota bacterium | reverse complement strand
ATACCTTTTCCCGAAACATCAGCTATTGCAATTAAATACTTATTTTCCGATAATTTTATAAAATCGAAATAATCGCCTCCCACATGGCGGGAAGGGATACTCCTGCCGCATAGCTGAAAGCCATGAATAGAGGGTGTCTTTTTGGGTAAAAGATTTTTCTGAATTTCGAGAGCAAGCTCAAGTTCGTTTTCCAATCGTTTCTTTTCAAGTTCTTCTTTGAATAATCTTTCGTTTTCAATAGCAGAAATTGCAGTATTTCCCAAAGCTTCAATAAACTGAAGATTGTCTTCGGTAAAAGCCTCTCCGTTCATTTTTTTTCCGACAAGAAGAAGTCCTTTTACTTTTCCTTGTATTGTCATAGGTGAAAGCACCTGTGCTCCTGAATCAATAAAATTATCGAAGCAGGCATGCGGGCAATTTTCATCAAGAATAATCAATTCTGTAATTTCGTCGAAGTGTGCTAAACCCTCAAGTACGGGATTAACATCAAATCGGTTTATAATGGCTTCAATTTTTGAGTCGTTAATTAAAAATACCGCAAAACGGCTTACCATGAGTTGTCCCATTAAATGATAGGACAGAAGCTTTAGAATTTGTTGTTTTATCTGAAGAGTGCTGAAGTCTCTGCTCAATTCAAATAATGTCTGTAAAAGCTGGTTGTGTATTAATACTTTATTTTTTTCAACGACGAGAGAATTCAAATTATGTGCATTTTGAAGTGCATTTGCTGTTATTGTTGAAACAAGAGCGACATAATGTAATTCATCCTCATCAAGCTGACTATCAGTAATTCTTTTGCCGAAGCAAATAACCGCATAAAGCTTTTCCTGGAAAATAAGAGGCAGACAAAATTGATATCCGCTTTCTGATAAAATTTTATCATGAGGAATAGAATTATCAATAATTCGGAATGAATCAATTTCAAAAAAGGGAATTGAATCGTATTCAAACTTTCCTTTTTTGTGCTGTATCAAATATTTATTTTGGTTGTAATCCGGAATCAAAACGCAGGAGCGGAAAAACCTTAATTTCCCCATAACCGTAAGCTGACAGACTTTTAAAATAAAATTCTCATCGTCTGTTTTATTAAGATGGGCGCTCAAATCCAAAAGGGATTCAAGATTGATGGATATTGTACCGCTCATTTATTTTATCTGTATAACAAAAGAATTTTATCAGTTTAATACCGGAAATAAAAAATTTACACTTTTTGTAAAAATATAAGATGCTGTTTCCGAATAGGATTCAAGATTAAAAAATACAGCTTTAAATGTTTCGTTAGTTTGGTTGAGTAACATCAATTCATCACGTACGGAACTGTAAGACGCCATAATATACGGAGAGGAATCTACAAAAGAGAGTCGCTCTCCTGAACGTGTATCATAGCTGTAAAGATTAATTTGAGTTGAGATGTAACCCATGTCGTACTTAGAGACGATTAGTCCACTTGGAACAACATCTTTAGGATTAGTTGAGCCGGAGGCTATTTCTTTTGTTTTGATAACAGTTCGGCTTTGCACGTCAATGAGGCTTACCTGAGCCGCAGATTTTGCAGATGTTCCGTCAAGTTTTCCGGCACCGAGGGAAACAACAATAATTTTCTCTCCTGTACTGTTTGTAGCAATATAAGTTGGAGCGGTTTGAACTGGTATTTTTGCCTCCACATTATGTGTCCTTGAATCAATAACTGCAATGTTGTTATCAAGTTGGTCAGCGACAAAGATTTGATTTCCTGAACTCGTAATTGCAACCGGATGAGAACCTGTTATAATTTGTCGGGCAATAACAAAATTAGTCAAATCGAGGATTGAAACTACTGAATCCCTGCCGTGTGCCACATAAGCATCAGTTGCATTTGCAAAGCAAATATCAGTAGGAGCTAAGCCTAAAGAGGAATAATCAACGGTTGCAACAGATATAAAAGTGGTTTTATTCACGACTTCAATCTTAAATGTAGATGGAATAATCAAAAAGATATTATCTCGGAACGAAACTATTTTTTCTACTTTCCCATCTAAAGTTCTACTGTTTTTTTCTGAAAAAAGGTCATTACTTATAATTGTTCCTGCAGGCATTTCCACTTTCATAATAGCCCCATTCGGAGAATCCACGGAAGCGAGAAAATACCAGGATTTGTTCGTATTATCAATTACACCTTCTTTGCCGGAGCAGGATAAAATAATCAGTGTCAGAATAAGTGCGGAGAAAATTTTGATTGTTTTCATAATTCATATTCTATTTGTAAATACAATTAATTTCTAAACGAATATTACTTAATTAAATTTTGGAAATTCCGGTATGGGAATTAATGATTCAATTAACAAAGCTAATCCTTGTTTCAATAGTATTGACATTATTATTACAAATATACCAGTAATCAAACCGACTGCAAGATTATTATTTCTGATTTCTTCTATTTCTACAATATGTAAAAATTTTGTTGAAAGATAAGTATAAGCTTTTAACGAAATTATTATTGTTAATCCGGCATAAATAGCGGCTATCATAAAATAACCGACTAAATACCCGCTTGAATACAAAATTGTTTGAAGTATTGTAACATCCTGATGACCTGATAAATATCTGAAAGTAGAAATCAAAGGGTCCAGTACTGATTCCATCAAATAAGCCATCGAAAACAAAATAGAAGCTTTAAGTAATGCATAGGATAAATTATAGGATTGTACCTTGTATTTTTTTCTTGCGTAAATTGTTAGGATATATGAAGAAATAAACAGAACCGATAAGCCGACAATCAGGCTTGCCGCAATTTCAACTAAAGATAAATTAAAAAGTTTCCAGTTCATTTTTTACATTCCTTGGTTTTTAAGAGTACCGTAGAGAGTTTTCGGGTAGGGAAGGGCTATTATTTCAGCAAAATAGTCTTCTTCCCACGATGTTAATTCTCCGATATATCTTTCGGTACCTGTCAGTTCTACAAAATAATATTTTTTTCCGTTAAGTGTAAAATAAAATTTATCGAGATGTTTAACATCGGCAATTCCGAGCATGCTGTGTCTGCCTTCGTCGAAGGATATATTTATTATAGCAACGTCGAATCCTAGGCTTTTAAGCAAAGTATAGGCAAGTACTGTTCGGGAATCGCAATCTCCTTTTTTATGTTTAATAAATTCGACAGGTGAGAAAATATCGAAACGGATTTCTCTGCCTGCTTTAGCTCTTTCAGGATGGTACAAGGGTTCACAATAAGTGCATTGTGAATTATCATCTTCAGGTCCTTCAAAATATTTCAGTTTGCAGAACAAACTATCGTCTTTAACGGTATGCTGAAAATGATAAATGTACTGCAGATTTTGGATAAATGTTATCACGTTGTAAGCTAATTCTGTCCTGTATTCACGGGTATATACAGGTAGATTTCTGAATGATTCGCACAAAGGCTTTAAAGCATTTCTGCTTTTCATAAATAATTCGCTGTATAGAAAAAATCTGTTTACCGCCCGTTCTTCGCTGTTAGTGAAATCGAAGTCTTTTATTATTTCGCGTGAAAAAACTGCAGAATCAAATTCATTCCGGTTAAGTCTGTAATTGATTCTCATTGTGTGCCGGGTATAGTTATTCCACCACTTGTAAGAGAGAACATAAGATTCGTTGCTTTGAGAAATCAAAAGAGAATTTAATGCGGTATTTGTATTGCGGTAATACCAGCTTCTGTCCATTTGCCATAATGAATCACCATTGCTTTCTAAAAATGAAACAGACAAAGGAGCTAACATTTCATCATCTTCAGTAATGCCGATTTCAGCTTGTACAGATTTTTTCGCAGATATTTTTTTTAAAGAGACGGGCTTATGTCGCTTCGACTGTTCTGAATTTTTCATTATCCAGATTGAACCGAAAAATAAAAAAATTAGAATAACAGATATAGTTCCGATATTTATTTTTGATTTCATATTTATTTTAAATCTGTGGAATCAGGTTTAGCAAAATCTTGGTTAAATATGGTTCTGCACTCTCTGCAGTTTTTATAATTTCCGAAATATCTAAAGGTTTTAAGGCATCGGGGTCGCATTCATCGGTTAAAATAGAAAGTCCTAGAACTTTCATTCCCATTTGTTTTGCGACTATAACTTCGGGAATGGTACTCATTCCGATAGCATCTGCTCCGATAATTCTAAGCATTCTGTATTCTGCTCTTGTTTCTAAAGATGGTCCTGTCATAGCGGCATATACACCTTTGTAAAGCGGAATTTTATTTTCTATTGCAATCTTTTCGACTTTTTCAATCAGTTCTTTTGAATAAGGCTCGGACATATCGGGAAAGCGTGTACCGAAGAAATTATCGTGTTCTCCCACAAGAGGATTGCCGCCAAGAAGATTGATATGGTCGTCAATCAGCATGACATGACCTTTTTTAAATAGGGGATTCATTGTACCGCTTGCATTGGAAACGAGAAGTGTTTTTACTCCGAGAAGTTTCAGAATACGGACAGGATAAGTGATTTGCTGAAAGGTATATCCTTCATACAGATGGAATCTGCCCTGCATTGCAACAATATTTTTTCCTCTGACCTTGCCGAATATCAGCTTGCCGCTGTGGGACTCGACTGTTGACAAAGGGAAATAGGGAAGTTCTTCGTAGGGGATAACCGCTTCAGTTTCAATTTCTTTGGCAAAACCTCCTAATCCCGTGCCTAAGATAATTGCGGTTCGAGGTTCTGTTTTTGTGTGTTTGCGGATGACTTCCGTTGTTTGTTCCGCCTGAAGTAATAGTTCTGATTTTTGACTGCTCATAATTCTGAAATTTTAGTTTAAAAAAAAATTAAATAAATCCTCCCTGCCTTATACAAAAATATAATATCAATCCGAGCAGAGAATAAGTAAACAAATTTACTAAAAATGAGTTTGAAAACAATTTCAGTGCGGTTCCGGCTGATTTTTTCGGAGTAAATTTTCCTCCGCTTATATCAACCAATGAATACAATTCGTCAATTATCAAATGTATTGCATATCCTGCGGTAGCGGCTACTGCAATGACAATCTGTAATAAATGTGCTGAATTGCGGAAAGCAATAAATACAAGTCCGCCCCAAATCAAAGCCGCGGGTATGCTGTGGATAATTCCGCGATGCTCTGTGAAACGCTTGATGAGTTCACGGATACCGTAAACAGCAAACAGATAAGTTAATACTGCAATTATTAAAATTCTTGAGGGAGTAAGAAACGAATTGGGTAATGACTGAATAGCAAAAACAGGAACGAGAACACTCGAAATGCGAATCACGAAATCTGCGGGACGGCTTACAGGACAATCAATATCGGGAAGTAGACTACCGAACATACAAAGCAAACCGCCTGCTACAGCTTCCTCAATCTGCAGATCGTAAATCTGATGCGATACAACACCGCAAGCTATTCCGCCTACGATTCCCCCCGCCAAATGCTGTCTGAAACTTCCCATTTATATTATTGTAAACCTTAAATTTCTTTCCTAACTAATGTATTAGATTTCCTGATATTTAGTTTTTTCTAAGAGAAACTTATCTGCTTGAGCGATTAGAAAAAGTTAATAAACCTCATCGTGACTACCAATGTCCAAAAGTAAAATATTATTTTCATCAATTTTCTTAAAAACGATTCTGAAATGATAGTCTATTGAGGAAGCCCAGCAGTCGTTTAATTTTCCGGACAACTTATGTGTTTTTAAAATAGGGTCATTTTGATTTGCAACGAATAATTCCATTTTAATTTGGAACTCGGAATGAAATGAGGAATTGTTTTTAATTAACTTTCGGTATTTTCTGTTGAAAGCTTCATCCCAGATTAAATTAATCATTTTCCAAATCCTGCAACAAGTCTTTTAAACTGCCTTGCTTTACTTTTCCATCGCTATAATTCTGCTTAGCTTCGGCAACTCTTTGAATAAGATCATCCCTTTTTGCTGAGGCATAATTTTTTTCAATAATGTCAATGATAAATTCCTTGTCATCTAAAGAAAGCAAATCAAAGCTTTCAAGTATTCCTGATATTTCTGATGATTGCATCAACTATTCCAATTAATATTTTTGATTATTGACAAATTTTTACTCCAAATATTGTATTATTATTCTCCTTCCACTATCCTGATTTCTTCCTCTGTCAGTCCGTAGAGAGTATAGACCATTTGGTCTATTTTTTTGTCGGTTGTTTCAATTATAGCTTTTATTTCAAGAGCTTTTTCCTGTTCACGGTCGAATAAGGGCTTCAGGTCGAACTTTTGAGTAGTTGTTAGTTTTACTTTTGATTTTTCCAATTCTTTCACAAACTCTTCGAAACTGAGATTGTACCATTCCTGAAGCTTTGTTGTGGGCTTGGTAATTCCGAACTGCCCTTTCACAAATTCAAGATATGCTTTTCTTATCTGTTGCAGTTCTTTGTTTTTATCGAGCATTAAATCTGCAAGAGCGATAAAGGATTGTTGATGATTTTTGCCAATTTTTTTAAAGGGCAAAATTGCTAAATATCTTGGTTTGATGTGGATATCTTTATAATTATGAGCAAAATAAAAGTTCATCAATTTAGAATTTAATATTACTAAAAGATATTTATTATCAACAGAATTATCAATTGATTGGATGTTGTGTAATGTATATAAATTATAGTAACAATTGTCATCAAAAGTAGCTACTAATCTTGTATGAAGTTTTAAATTCCTAATATCTTGAATAATTATTTTTGGTTTAATAAATAGAGATTCTTCTCTTAAGCTTCCACCATCAACTTTAAAATTAGTATCATAATCAATCCACTTATTGAACCATTCAAAACCATATTTATAAATATCCTTAGCATCAAGTCTTTTTTTGGGATTCACTCCTTTATAAGGATTTTCTATTAATAAATGTTTTCTAGATTCGGGATAACCCGGATTGATTCCGTTTCTTATTTTACATATTTTTTCTAATGGAATTGAGTTTTGTTCAATTTTAGAATTAAGATTCAAAACAGAAAAATTTGAATTAATATTGATTATATCTTGAATAGCATTTTGTTCAATTTCTACGAATACATTTTTAAATTGATCAGGATTTTGAAAGTCGAAAATTTTAAATACTTTTATTTTATTATCGGTATTATTATTTTTTGAAATTACAGTTATAATTGTATCTACTTTTGCATCAGCAAAAACATTAAAACGAAAATCAACAATTTTAACAATTGCTAAATCCAAAATCATTTTACGTAGTTTCCGATTTTGAAGATTTGTTAAAAAAGTAATAGGTGTTATGAATGATATAAAACCTTTATCTTTTAACAAACTCATAGCTTTTTCAAAAAATAATGCATACAAATCAATTCGATTAGATGCAGATTGATATTTATTCATAAAATAATTGTAATCATTTTCTTCAGTTACTCTTACATACGGTGGATTTCCGATAATAACATCAAATCCGTGTTTTTCGAATCCTTTGCTTTCGATTTCATAAGAATAAGACGGTTCCTGAACTGTTGGGGTTTGTTCTTCTTCCTGTTCGCTGTATTCGAAATCAGGCTCTTTTACATTTGTTTTTTTCTTTGAATAAACTCTGTATCCCGGGAAAACCTGCGGGAACTCTCTGAACCAGTTGAAAGCTTTATTTCCTGCAACTTCAGGGTCGTCAATTAATGAATTTCCGCATTTGATATTGTCGTCCAAAGCAGTAAGTTCTGAATATTTATTTGCAGTTTTAATCCACAGAGAAAGTTTTGTTATGTTAACCGATTCAGTATTTAAATCAACTCCGTACAGGTTGTTTGAAAGTATGTGTTTGTCAAGCTCAAAGAGTTCACCTTGTCCAATTTGTAGTCCTGCAATCTTTTCGTTTACACTTTGTCCTTCTGCATAGAGATAATTAAAAGCCTGATTTAAGAATGCTCCAGAGCCGCAAGCGGGGTCAAGAACTTTTATACTCATCAGTTTTTCTTTGTATGCTTGCCAGAATTCAAGATGCTTTTGAATATTCTCATTTAATAGTAATTTGCCTTTTACACTTTT